>SEDW01000161.1 GCA_004193325.1 Pseudomonadota bacterium
GGAATTCAAATCCAGGGGCAACGGTGCAGCCGACTAAAGCGTAGTCCGTGCCCTCGATCGGGGCGGAAGCAAACCATACTCCAGCAGGAACCACATGCTGGAAGACCTCGCCTTTGCTAGGGTCTGCACCGAGGAGAGTCTCTTTAAGAAATCCGGCCGAATCGATTTCAAGAATTCGAATCGGGCCTCCTTGGTAGAAGTGCCAGACCTCATCAGAGCGAATGCGATGAAAGGCTGAAAATTCTCCAGCGCCCAACAAAAAATAAATGGCGGTCGAGGCTACGCGGGCCTCCGTTCGCCCCTCGGCCAGGACTTTGACGGATGAGCGATAGCTTTCCACAAACGCCCCACCCTCTGGATGAAGCGTCATACCATATTGTTCGATCAATTTATTCTTCATGGACAGTCCAAGGTTTCAGTGCTGGGAATGAGAAGGATTCTTGAGAAAGGACAGGATCGTCCGAATCAATTGATCATGCTCCACAAGCTTGGAAAGGTGCGCCGACACTCCCGCCTTGAGGCAGCGATCAAGCTCTTCCTTAACCGTGTGGGCGGTAAGCGCTATGATCGGCTTATTAAACCCTTTTGCCCTCAGAATCGCCGTAGTCTCACAACCATCCATGTCCGGCATCTGGATATCCATCAGCACAAGATTGACATCAAGTGATTCCAGAGCGGCTATGGCTTTGGGCCCACTGTTCACGCCGGTGATTTCAGCTCCGGCGAGAGTTAGGACGCGGGTCATCAGCATCAGAATATCCTTGGCATCGTCGACGATCAGGATTTTCAGGCCAGAAAGAACTTTGTCCTTGAAGTAATCTTTCATATTCTCAGTAGTCGATCGAATCACAGTCTGCGGGGCATCCACGGCTTTCGCACTGACTTCCACGGCAAAAGTCGATCCCTCGTTCAATACAGAATTTTCCAGAGTGACGTCTCCACCCAAGGCTTTCGCCAGTTGTTGCGCTATGACCAATCCAAGACCTGTTCCGCCGTAACGGCGAGTCGTTGAACTATCAGCCTGCGAGAATGGTTGAAAGAGTCGATGCGTTTGCTCTTCGGTCAGACCGCAGCCACTGTCACTGATCTCAAAGCGGAGCTTATTGCTGCCCTGCTTGCCCGTTCTCGTCGAGAACTTGACCTGCACATGACCCTTGTCTGTAAACTTGATGGCATTACTAATCACGTTGATTAAAACCTGACGGATCCGAGTGGGATCGGACAAAAAGGTCGGGTGCATTCCGGCTTCGAGACCCATGATCTTAAAGTCGATACCTTTTTCCTGAGCTCTGAAGCCCAATATGGCTTCCAGATCGCTCAAAAGCTCGGGAATGGACACTGGGATCGATTCCACTTCGATTCGTCCAGCCTCGATCTTAGAGAGATCCAGAACGTCGTCAATGAGTCGAGACAGGAGGCGAGCGTTGCGGAGAATCGTTTCGACTCCCGTCTTCTGATCGATTTCTGAAATAGACTTGTGATTGAGTAATTCCGAGAAGCCCAAAATCGATCCAAGAGGGGTACGGATCTCGTGGCTCATATTGGCCAAGAACTGGCTCTTGGCATGGCTCGCTTCCTCGGCCTGCTCCTTGAGAACAACGAGATCGAGCTTCTGACGATAGAGGTCGATGAAGACCCGCACCTTGCTTCGCACGACATAGGGGGAGAGGGGCTTGAGAAGAAAATCCACGGCACCATGCTCGTATCCGGCGAATACCGCCTCAGGTCCGAGATTGGCAGCTGTGACAAAGATGATGGGAATGCTTCGGCTACGCTCCGCCCCTCGCATGAGTTCGGCAAGTTCGAAGCCCGACATACCCGGCATCTGCACATCGAGGAGAGCGAGTGCAAAATCATGATCGATGATGAGATTAAGTGCCTCTTCACCAGACTGAACACTCAGAATTTCCACATCGGGACTCTCAATGAGCTTGCCAAGCGCGAGAATGTTCTCGGGTTTGTCGTCGGCGATTAATATTTTGACTCGAGTCATAGGGCACCCATGTGCGAATTGTGTTCTCTCTTCACCAACTTGACGAGAAGTCCCGCCACATCCGGCAGATCTACCACGTAATCAACGCAACCCGTGTCTATCGCCATCTTCGGCATCGTCGGCGCTATTGCCGTTTCGGGATTTTGGGCAATCGTAATTCCCCCCAGTCTTTTGATTTCCCGAATGCCCTGCATGCCATCGGCATTTGCTCCAGTGAGTATGACACCAATGAGCTGCTCGCGGTAAGCCTTGGCTGCGGATTCAAAAAGGACATCGATTGAAGGGCGCGACCAGTTCACGGGCGCATCCACACTTAGACTAAAGTAGAGATCCGACTCAACATAAAGGTGATAGCCCGGGGGCGCGAAATAAATAGTTCCCGGCATTACCAGCTGTTTATCCTCGGCTTCCTGCAACTGAAAACCTGAGAGTTCACGAAATATCATATGATAGTTCAATCGCGCGGATTTATCGATATGCTGGCAGACAATAACGGTTGTATCCAATGCAACTTTGAGCCCGCCAAGGAGAAGAGTGAGCGCCTCGAAGCCTCCAGTGGAAGCACCTACAACGATTACTTTTCTCTTCTTCCCATCCATAACCATATGCAGCCCTCGCTCGATTCACGGCAGCTTAGAGCTTTCGGTAGATTTTAACATCTTTACGAAATGTATCGAGATGCACTTTTGATTTCAGAAAACTTGCCGACTCTTTACTGCCCAGACAAAGAAATCCTCTATGACTGAGACTACGGGTCATTAAGCCGACCACATGGTCCTGCAGATCCCGATCAAAATAGATCAGAACATTGCGACAAATCACCAGTTGCGCGTCGATGAAAGCTTCGTCGGTCGCAAGGTTATGGGTATTGTATACGATGTTCTTTTTCAGCTCAGGAATGAGATAAGCCGTATCGTCTTTACACGTATAGTAATTTGAAAATGGCAAAGTTCCGCCGGCCAGCTGATAAGCCTTCGTCATTTCCTTGATACGGCTGATTGGATATTTCGCATCCTTGGCCGTTTGTAAGACGACAGGATTGATGTCAGTCGCATAGATTGTCGAGCGCTCGTAGAGACCCGCTTCTTTCAAAAGAATCGCAACGGAATAAACCTCGTCCCCCGTGCTACAACCTGCATGCCAGATGTTGATCGAAGGGTAGGTCTGAAGAATGGGCAAGACATCATTTCTAAGGCTTGCAAAGAAAGGCGCATCGCGAAACATTTCGGTTGTCTGTACCGTGATTTCGTCAAGCGCCCGTTCGAAGAACAAGGGATCTCGCAGCATCCGGTACTGCAGATGAGAAAAGCTAGGCATACTGCTCTTGACTAAAAAAGCCTCCAACCGTCGCCTGAGCGAGGCTTTCGCATAGTGGCGAAAATCGTAGCCATGCTTAAGCCAAATCGCTTCAAGCAGGAGGTCAAATTCAATGTCATCAGCAATCAGCATCATTAAAACTCACCAGTTTGCGGCAGCCATGCTTTGAGCACAGAGAGTAGCCTTTCGAGGTCGATCGGCTTCGGCAGATAATCATTGGCACCGGCTTCAATACATTTTTCCTGATCGCCGCGCATAGCTTTGGCAGTCAAGGCTATGATGGGCAGTGCCTGCTTTTTGGGATCCTTACGAATCTCGCGCATCGCCGTGTAGCCATCCATTTCAGGCATCATGATATCCATCAGAACAAGGTCAATGCCTTCCACTTCTTCGAGCTTAGCCAAAGCTTCAAAGCCGTTACGAGCCACATGAATCTTGAGGCCCTTGGGTTCGAGCGCACTCATGAGTGCAAACGTGTTTCGTAGGTCGTCATCTACGAGCAAAACCTTCTGGCCCTGAAAGGGTTTGTGCCCCTTGCGACTTTCCTGCAGAAGCTGCTGCTGGGTCTCGGGAAGATGGGCTTCCACCCTGTGAAGGAAGAGGCTGACTTCGTCAACGAGTCGCTCAGGAGATTTTACACCCTTGATAATAATGCTGTCCGAGTAACGGCGGAGCTGCAGGATTTCATCACGACTCAACTCTTTACCCGTATAAACGATAACCGGCGGACGAATCGTCGTCTTGTCCTGAGCCAGAGCATCGAGAAGTTCAAGCCCGGATTTATCGGGAAGGCGAAGATCGAGAATCATGCAGTCATAAGAATTTTTACGGACAAGTTCATGCGCTTCTTTAGCAAGACCAACGGCATCGGTTTCGACATCGGAGCCTTGAATGAGGCGCGAAATCGCGTGTCTTTGCCGTTCATCGTCTTCTACGATCAGAACGCGGCGGACGCGGCGGGAGATCATATCTTCGATCTTCTGGAAAGCGCCTTTCAGCTGATCGGAGCTCACAGGTTTTAGGAGGTAACCCAACGCTCCCATGCGTAGCGCGTTTTGCGAAACATCGACACCCGAGATCACGTGGACAGGGATATGTCTTGTGGCAGGCGTGGATTTAATGGTTTCGATCAGACCGAGACCACTCACTCCAGGAAGCTTCATGTCGAGCAAAACGCCTGACGGTTTGAAGTTTTTCAAATCGGCAAGTGCCTGGTCACCATCGATGGCACAGAGGACCTTGAAGCCCATTTTCTGCGCGGCAGCTGAGAGAATTTTAATAAACGCAGCATCATCTTCGACGATGAGCACAACCTTATCGCCATCCTTGATGTCATCACGATCATCTTTAATCCGATGACTCTCATAAGTATTGCCATCGCTAGTTTTGCTGTCGGAAGCAATCGATACTGGGGCCACGACCCTTTGCGGCTTGTGTTCCACAACGGCTGGAGCATCCGAGGCCACATAAGTCTGAGGTAGGACCAGGGTAAAGACACTCCCCTTGCCCAGCTCACTCTTCAGGATCATTTCCCCTCCTAGGAGAGCGGCAAGTTCCCGGCAAATCGTCAGGCCAAGACCGGTTCCGCCATACTTCCGGCTCGTCGAACTATCGGCCTGGCTAAAGGCTTCAAAAATAAGCTTTTGTTTTTCAATCGGAATACCAATGCCGCTGTCCGTCACGCTGATAGCAATGAGCTCATTACGGCGATCCGAGTTACGCACGAGTTCAAGATCAGGAGCTGGCCTGGAAATCTGAACCGCAACTTTACCCTTTTCGGTAAATTTGAATGCGTTGGATAGGAAATTTCGCACGATCTGTTCAAGACGTTTCTGATCGCAGGTGATTTCCGTGGGCAGGCCACTTTCCATGTCGATCGAGAATTCAAGATGCTTTGAAGCAGCGAGAGGAGTGAAGCTACGCTTGAGACTCTCAGCCATATTCGAAAGGTTTATATCTTCGATATAGATATCAAGTTTTCCGGCCTCGACTTTTGAAAGATCGAGAATGTCATTGATCAGCGAAAGAAGATCGTTACCGGCGTTTTGAATCGTTGCAGCAAAGGAAATCTGCTCCTCGCTCAGATTACCATCGGCATTCTCCTGAAGGAGAGTGGAAAGGATGAGCATACTATTCAAAGGAGTTCTGAGTTCATGAGACATGTTCGCCAGGAACTCGGATTTATAGTGACTGGCCTGTTCTAGAGCCTTGGCGCGATCTTCGAGAGCAACCTTGGCTGTTTCGAGCTCTTCAGCCTTGGTCTCGAGATTTTCCTGTTGATCACGAAGAATGCTCGCCTGATCTTCGAGCTGATCGTTCGTCTGGCGAAGTTCTTCCTGCTGCTGAATCAATTTATCTTGCGAGAGATTTAGCGCCGTTGCTTGTTCTGTCAGTTCCTCGTTAGTAACACGAAGTTCTTCCTGTTGAGTCTGGAGCTCTTCGGCCTGCGCCTGGGTCTCTTCCAAAAGGTCTTGGAGACGACTGCGATTTTCTGCAGAGCCCATGTTTCGGGCAATAATTTCCGAACTGCGCTCGATGAGTTTTTCAACGGGCAACGAGCGGGAATTGAGCATGCCCAATTCCATTACGGCGATCGTTTTGTTTTCGAGTACAAGAGGGATGACAGCAAGGCTCTCGATACTGCCCGAGCCAAGGTCGGAATTGACTTTTAGATAGTTGGCGGGGGGCTCATCCAACCAAAAGATCCGTTTATTTTGTACGGTTTCGCCTAGCATGCCTTCATCCAGATCCCGCTCTCTCGTTCTTTGGAGCAGACCTTCATCAAAGCCGTAGGTTGAAATTCTTCGAAGAAGAGCTCCCTCCACATGATACATGCTTGAAACGGGAGCATTGAGAGTGGCGGCAAAGAATTGCAGAGTTTTCTTGCCGAGCTCTTCGAGGTCAAGATCTCCGCTGAGACTCACGGCCAGGGCTGCAAGTTTTTCCTGCATCCATTTTTCTTCGTTCTGCGTGATGGAATTTCTTTTGAGCAGAATATAGGCTATCGCTGCCAAAAACAGGTTCAGGAAGAGACTTGCCCAAAGGCTACTGTCGACAAAGCTGGTGCTCGTTCGGTCATTTTCCGATCGGGACGTGAGAAGTTTTTTCTCCTCGTCTTTCATATTACCGGCGAGAACACGGACCTTATCCATGCTAACTCTGCCTTCGTTAAGGACTTCAATGTCCATACTTTCGAAATCTTTAGTCGTGCGAAGTTTAACCAAGCCTTTTTCCATGATCGCTTGTTTTTCATAAACTGCGTCTTTAAGGATCTCCACGTTCTTTGTTTGCTGCGGATTGTCCATCACGAGGTATTGAAGGTGCGCCATATCTCTATCGATAGCCGAACGCGCAGCTCGATAAGGTTCCAAAAACCGGTCATCACCTTTGGCTAGGTAATAGCCACGGTATCCCGTTTCTTCATCTTTGAGAGATGAGAGAACGAGCTCAGCAGTCGAGAGCACATCGTGTGTATGAGTCACCCATTTCTGGCCTTGTTTTACCTCATGAAAGCTCTTCAGAAGAAGTCCGCCATTCACAAGGATAATCAGAATCAGCAGGGCGAACGCCAGTCGAAGATTGGTGAGACCCTTAGAGCCGAGGCGAAGTCCCTCGACCAAAGTTGCGGTTCTTTTTGGCATGTATTATGAAGCCTCTTTCCTAGGAAAAGAGGCTTGATGTTTTAAATGTTTTTGTGGATACTCAGAAGCTCATTCAGACTTTCGTGATATTTCGCCTATAAAAGTTATCCACAATAGCCTGTGGATAAACAATGGATCGTCCGAATCCATTTCAAATATAACCAGCTAAAATAACGATTAAAAAAAAATCCACAGAATCTTTCGATGTCTGTGGATAAGTCGAATTTATTTATTCAGAAAACTTAGCGAGCGAGAGTTGTTTTGACTTTCGCTATGATTTCTGAGAACGCTGCTGGCTGGTTAAGGGCCAAGTCAGCAAGGGCGCTACGGTCGAGATTAATCTCAAGCTTTTTGAGGCCGAAGATAAATTCCGAATAGCGAATACCCGCTTCGCGGACGGCTGCGTTAATACGAACGATCCACAATTTGCGGAACTCACGTTTTTTGACGCGACGGTCACGGTATGCGTAGACCAAGCTACGGCGGATAACGTGGATAGAGTTACGAAAACGGTTCTTGCGTGAACCGCGGAAACCCTTAGCGAGGGCAAATAGTTTTTTTCTGCGGCGTCTTGCTTTAAATCCGCGTTTGGCGCGTGCCATAATTAAATTCCTCTATGAACATCGTTCAGATTCAGGTGGATTTTGTTTAGTTCGAACTTCAGCCGTAAGGCAAGCAAGCCATAACGTTCCATTTGTCAGCATGGCTAACATAGGTCGCGTTTTTAAGCTTGTTCAAGCGTGCGCGTTTCTTCTTTGTGAGAATGTGGCGACGATTGGCTGAACCCCGTTTGATAAGGCCCGACGGAAGAATCGTGAAACGCTTAGCTGCAGCGCGCTTAGTTTTCATTTTCGGCATGTTAAATAAACCTCTTTATCACCCTGCAGTCACTGCAGTAATATTCTGTCGCCTCTATCCTCGGAGCAACGTAACGGGGGTTGCTGTTCGAAAATAATAGAGGTCAGTGTGTAACACTTCAAAACCGGCTCTGCAATCGAAATTTAGGCCTACTTTAGGCCCGGGAAGCCGAGTTCACCTAACTGCCGGAAGTACAAAGGCCACTCGTCCTTCGTTCAGTAATTTTGGCGTAGATTTGCGAACTTCATTCCACGCATTCTTATCGACGATGAATTTTCCATCCCGATATTCCGCCTCAACCTTAAGAGGCTCAGCGCCTGCAAAGTTTCTGAGCTCAGAGGAGTTCTGGTAGAACCAACGTCCGACCAGCTGCTTGCGATAAGCATCCGGACTGACATCCTGAGAACTGTAGACGAGGTCGCCTGAACTATCATGGATCTCAGCGACCAATAGAGGCGTCTTTGCACCTTTGACTTCGATCACCACACCACTTCCAACAGAGCCTTCTGCATCCGAGCCTGCGTCGCGGCTGACGTAGGGCTTACGACCTGGATCGAGAGCTAGTGCAAGACTGCTTTCGAGTTCAACCCGGACTTTGCCATTACTGAAGTAGATCGTATTAAAGACATAGGACTGCTTACTGACAGCATGAGCTATGTTCTCTGCGTTCTCAATGGACACGCCTTTCTCACCACGGACCTTAGGGACATTGGCGAGAGCGTAGAGGAGACCCTGGTCGGTCGCTTCCTTCTCGGCGATGTCGAGGTTCTTACCGGGGGCGGACTCACCAAAATAGCGCATGCGCATGGTCGACCAGTTCATTTCAAAACGATCGAACGACTCAACCACGGGCTGAGCGGAGAGTTCAAGAGCACCAAGAGATCCGACTAGCAAGTACAGGGCACTCCACCGGTTCATAAACTGCTTCCTCTGGTTTTGAGAAGACTAGATATAAAGCTAACTACTGTCGGTGTACCACAGACAATGTTGCCTTCCTCGATATTATACTTAGAGGAGGATGACGCAAAGTTCTGTATCTTACCACCAGCTTCGCTAACAAGAAGATTTCCTGCAGCCAGATCCCAGGCACCCAGTCCAGATTCCCAATAGCCGTCGTAAACGCCTTCAGCCACCAGAGCCAGGTCGAGAGCTGCCGCACCATCCCTGCGAATGCTTTGACAGGTCTCTGCCACCGCGTGGAAAAATTCGATTCCACGTTTTAAATTCTCTCCGGAGTGATAGGCGAATCCTGTAGCTAAAAAGGCATCCTTGATAGGTCGGTCCTGAGTGACCTGCATACGTTTCTGATCTACCCAAGCCCCAAATCCACGCTCTGCGACATAAGTCTTCTTGCGAATAGGATCGTGAACCGCTCCAGCCTGGATCAGGATATGGCCATCGTCCTGGAACTGCCCGCGGGCAATCGAAACACAGAAAAAGGGATAACTATTGGCAAAATTGGTGGTGCCATCGAGTGGGTCAATCACCCAGATTGATTGACCAGGCACACGATCTTTGGAACTGAGTCCAGCCTCTTCAGAGAGGATCAGATCTTTAGGGTATTCCAGACGGATGGTCTCAATGATGAGTTTTTCACTGGCTAGGTCAGCATCAGTTACTAGGGAGTTGTCCTGCTTATGCCGTATATTGACATTAGTGCCAAATCGGCGTGAAAGCTCTTCGCCTGCTCGCGAGCTTAGGCCATGCAAAAACTTCATCTCTTTCGTATAGTCCACGGGTAGCTCTCCCAACTGGGGGGCGTGAGATAAACCTTACGCCTTGCTGCAGGTTTTTGTATGATCTTTATTGTGGCACGGCCATCGGAAATCTGCGAGCTATTCATCGCTAAGTCGTTGACCTTACGCCTAAACCCTAAGTTTTCTCTCGGAATGCAAGTTTTGCTGAAATATACCGAAGAGACCTAAGAAGAATCTGAAAGGTAACTGTAAAATATGTCCCTTATTTCAAGTAATTATATCATAACCTTCGTTATCGGCGCTTTGATTGGGGTGGGTCTCTTCTCCATCGTGCGCTATCTCCTCCCACGCCGTCTCAAGGCCACTCACGAACAGCAGCGCGATCTGATTGTTCAAAAAGCTCAGCAGCGCAAAGAGCAACTCGTTACTGAAGCCAAGAAGAGAGCAGAAGAAAAACTTCTTCTGATGAAAGAAGAACTCGAAGTCACGCTTGAGGAAGAACGCCTCAACCTGGAATCGATGGAAAATGACTTTGGCCTGCAGGAGCAATTTGCTGAGCACGAAGAGGAGCGCATCACCAAACTCGAGGCAAGTCTCGAAGCTCATAAAAAGAAGATCCTCGATCTCGAGGAACAACTCGATACGCACAACAATGAAAAAACCGAGACCGAAGTAGCGACTCAGCTTCGTCTCGCGCAGATTTCAGACTGTGACATTCAAACGACCAAACAAAACATATCGGACACTGTCCTGAACGATCGTCGTCTCGACAGCCAAAAGCGTATCAAGGAGTTGGTCGACGATCTCGAGAGCCATTCCAAAAAAGGTGCGGAACGCGTTCTGAGCCGAATCATCTCTCGCTATCAGCCGACGTTTGTCTGGCCGAAAAGCGTGAATCATGTCGAAGTTCAAAATCCTCGTCTCTTTGAAGCTCTGGAAAATCCAACGAACAACACCTTGATTGCCGATCTTACTCAGCTGTCTGAAGGCGTTGAGCTCACGCTGTCACCGGCCGAGCACGAAGGTATGCCGTCGGTCATTCGCCTCGGCGGCGGCTACGGTATTTACAAGGAAGCGGTTCGTCTCACTCTTGAAGAAGTTCTTCCGCGCGGACCTTCGCAATGGGCGAAGATTGATAAGATCTACCAAAAGCATTGCCGCACAATCGAAATTCAGGCGGCCAAGCTCGGCAAACAAGCTGTCAATGAACTGCGTTTGCCCAACATTCACGAAGAGATCCAAAAGATGGTTGGCGCCTTGAACTGGCGAACCAGCTATCGTCAAAATCAATACTATCATTCGGTGGAAGTCTCCCGGCTTGCAGGCCTCCTTGCCTCTGAGATGGGCGTCGATCCTATGATCGCAAAACGCTGTGGTCTCCTTCATGATATCGGCAAAGGCATCGATTATCGTATCGAAGGCAGCCATGCCGTAATCAGTGGTGACTACGCGGATCGCTTCGGTGAAAAGCGCCTCGTTTGCGATACGGTCATGTCTCACCACAACGACCTTGTCCTCGAAACGCCTCTCAGCTTCGTCTTGAAGTCGGCTGACACTCTGTCAGGTGCCCGTCCTGGCGCCCGGATCAACCTGGAGGAAGGTTATCAGGAACGTCTGGCTGCAATGGAAGAGGCGATCAAAAGCTTCTCCGGCATCCAGAAAGTGGCGATCATGAACGGTGGACGTGAAGTGCACATCGGCGTGAATCACAAACGTATTCGCGAAGAGGATCTGCAGGATTTCACTGCCGCCATTGCCAGAAAGATCGAAGAGGACGTGGCCTTCCCAGGTCAGATCAAGGTGCTCGTCACCCGCCGCTTCGAAGCCACAGCTGTCGCGTAAGATTCAGACTTTTCAGAAAATGTCAGGAGGCGGCCCGGAAATGGGATCCGCCTCTTTTTGCATTTCTGCTATGATGGTAGACGAACATTCGGATTGATGGGGAAGTCATGCTGAGTCCCAAACGTCGCCACCTCGCGGAGATTCACGATAAGGTAACGATCTACCTTAGACTGCAGCGCTTTCAGGCTGCGGAAGAGCTGGTGCGTTCTGCGCTTAATGAGATGGGCCCTTATCCCAATCTCTTGAACCTCCTCGGAGTGATCTTTCATCGTCAGTCCCTCTTTAGTCAGGCGATCGAATACTTCGAGCAATCGATTGCTTCCAATCCGCGTTTCCTCGAGGCGGCCCTGAACCTCTCGGCGACCTACGCTGACCTTGGCTTTTATGATCAGGCGGAAAAGGTCTACGAGGACGCCATCACGCTCTTCCAGGACGACAAGGTTCTTCCGGATCTGGTCCTCGGACGTCTTGCCAACCTCCATAACGCAACGGCTATCGGCTACGAGCAGGCCGGCCTTCTCGAAGAGGCGACCCAGGAATTTCAAAAAGCACTCTCGATCTATCCACGCATGCCGGATGTCAGACTCAAGCTGGCCAAGATTTATCTGCACATGGAACTTTACCAGAGCAGTAAGGATCAACTTCTTCAGATCCTTGGTGAGAATCCGAGTCATGTGGAATCGCTTAACCTCATCGGTTCGGTCTGCTACCGGATGGGTGATGCTGATGAAGCTTCCCGTTATTGGCAGAAATCACAAAACCTCAATCCGCACGACAAAACTTCAAAGACTTACATCCGCAGCATGGCTCGCCAACAGACGGGCAGGGGACTCAGGGACTCAGGTTTTTAACCAATCAATCCGAAGGTATAATAGACAAGTTATACCTGAGGTGTGATGCCTGTGCTGCAATTCCCAACCGGCTTGAAAGCCTTAGTGATCGATGACCATGACCTCATTCGAAAGAATGTGGCCAAGGCTTTGCGTCGCCTGGATTTTCAGGAAGTCTTGGAATGCTCCAACGGCAAAGATGCAAAAGCCATTATCGAAAAACACAGCGTTGATCTCATCATCTG
>SEDW01001026.1 GCA_004193325.1 Pseudomonadota bacterium
GCAACATCGGAGCCCGCGCATCCGATCAGGCGATTCAGGTCGATCTAACGAGTGGCAGTCCAGTCGTTACCGGTCTCAATCCGATGGCCTTTGAACGCGCCTGGGGCAACTCTACAGTGTTGCCCTCCGGCGAAATCTTCGTCAGCGGCGGGAGCTCGCGTGAGAACCAGCTTCAGGACCTCGGCTACACCGCCGAACTCTGGAGCCCGGCCACCAAAAGTTTCCGGCCCCTGGTGCCAGCGACCAAAGCTAGACTTTATCATTCCACAGCCCTCCTCCTTCCCGATGCAACTGTCCTCGTTGGAGGCGGCGGATCACCTGGACCACAAACCAATCTCAACGCTGAGATCTACTATCCACCCTATCTCTTCAACGAAAGCGGTGGCCGCGCCGATCGCCCGAGCATAACGAGCGGCAGCGAAGAACAGGCTTACGGGCAAAACGGAAAATTTGGAGTTAGTGGGAAAGTTTCAAAAGTGGTGTTGATCAAGACCGGAGCTGTCACGCACTCCTTTGATTTCGATCAGCGCTTCATCGATTTGAGCTTTACCAAAAAAGGCGATTCGATCGAGGCAAAGATGCCAGCGACTTCCAATGTTGCAACACCGGGCTTCTATCATCTCTTCATCTTAAATAACTTTGGTGTACCCTCGGTTTCGAAGATCATTTCTCTTTCCAATCGGTGAAAAACAGGCTCTCCGAACTCTTTCGGAGAGCTCCTCCTCATTTCTTCGAGCCATCTACACTCAGCACATTCGCTTCAATCGCGGGATCTACAAATCTCTCTAGCTTCTTATCATTCACATTGACGAATATTTCCAGCGATCCAGTCCCCACCTGGGCTTTCAAAATATGTCCAGCATAAGCGACGAAATCCGCTCCTGCGACAACTCCATGCGCATGAATCGATGGTTTTCCATCCTTCCATGCGATACTGCCAGTCAAGCCTGAAAGCTCACCTTCAAATGTCTTCGGGTCGAATTTTTTTGTCTTCGCATTCCAGTAACCAAATTCGACTTTGACAAATCCTTGGCCTTGAATGCTGGCACTTGGAATCTTTTCCGCCGCTGCAAACTTCTCCAATTCCTCTACAACCTGATCTCCTTGCCTTAGAACAATCAGATATCCCATGGGCGTCTTGCTGTAGCGAGCCGCAGGATTGCTGCTCTGCGCTGCCGCTTGCTGACTGAGCAAAACACCCATGACCATTGAAGTAAGAAAGCCAGTCTTTTTCAGTGTAAAATCCATGTCGGCCTCTAGATGTTCAGAAAATCCATCGATCCCTTGATCGTCCATCTATTCAAAAGGATTAAAGATTTGATTTCGATGAGAACGAATCCCAGATGGGCCGTCAATTAATCGATGATGTTTTGTCTGTAAGCTGCTAGACAAGCCTTTCAATTCTATAGAAAAGAATTTCCAAGATTCAATCGCAGAGGCCAACATGACAAGACTCATTCT
>SEDW01001027.1 GCA_004193325.1 Pseudomonadota bacterium
AACAAACGCTATTCGATTCATATTCCACAAGAACTGGAACTCGACGCCAAAAATAATTTCGTGGCGAAACGTCCTCTCTTCACAGCGATCAACGTCTTTAAAAACGTCGAAGAAATCAGCGACTCACCGACCTTTCACACAATCATCAGCTGTGATCTCGCAAGCGATGGCAAAATGGATTGTAAGGGTCAGGCTTTGATCGGTGACTACATCCAAGAACGTTACGTGTCGGCAAATGCCGTCTACCTCGCCGGGAGTGACCGCATCTACTCGCTCGGTCTCAAAGATCTCAAGATGAAGGCTCACGCCGTTTCCGGATCCGTGTCGAGCCAGTTCTCCTTCCGTGAGACTGCCGACAGTCTGCAAATCATGATGGCAAGTGGCAACGAGTTTGAAGGCGAGGCCGAGCCCTATCCAGGGGATGACTACTACCTTACAGACAAGGTTTCGCTCCCGAATACGCCGAGTCTTTCTCTTTACAGTCTGCCTCTCTCAGCATTCGATGACCGCGGCGTTCAGCCTCTCGATGGTCTCTCGAACCTCCTGCTCGAAGGCGGTAGCTACTGGGGAACGATTCCGCGCTTCATCGGCAAAAACCTGCTCTTTAGTCAGTACGAAGCCAATACTCAGAAAGTCTTTGTCTACGATACCATCGCTAAAAAACTTCGCTCGATCACAGCCGGTGGTTCGGTCAATCGCATCGAAATCTTTGACGAGAATCTGGCGTTCCTTAGTGTCAATGCTCAAGAAGCAGGTCGCGATTGGGAAACATCGAGTTCGAGCCTTACGATGGCAACTCTAGTCTTGAATCAACCTGAGCTTGTCATGCACTCCATCAGTTCTAAAGGCGTTTACGAAGCCGAAGGCCGTAGCCATGCCTTCTCTCAGAAAACGCTTGCTGACGGCAGCCACATCTTTGGCCTCCCGACCGAGAAGAACTGGAATTCCACCGGCGGCGGCAGCACCTTGAACTTCTTTAAAGTCGGTACCGATGCAGCGATCAGCTCATTGGGAGCCATAAAATCATCGAATGATATCGGTCGCTGCACAAGTTCTTGTACCGACTGGTACGGCAACACTCGTCCTATCTTTCTTGGCGATCGAATCTTTGGTTTGATGGGTCAGGAATTGGTTGAATTGAAAGCTGACGGCGGATCGATGAGCGAACTTGGTGCTCGCCTTCGCCTCGCGGAGTAATCCCCGACTCCGGTTCTGTCTCCGAATTTCTTGCAATGTGTCGTGTCTTACAGAAGGCCTTGGGTTGATCCCGAGGCCTTCTTTTTGGGTCAGGCGAGGTAGGATTTCCAGTTCTTGAGGTGATTGACCTTAGCCTGCCCTTGCTCCTGCACCTGATTTGCTGGACCGATATCGTGCACGAAGGGATCAAGCTGGCGATAGAGGCCATTGAGACGAAGCGCTCGCTCGACCCGCATATGCTGCTCGGCGCTGAGGCTCTC
>SEDW01001028.1 GCA_004193325.1 Pseudomonadota bacterium
ACCGAGAGCCTATGATTGAATCCTCTTCTCAGCACTTCGGCTGAGCCAGGATCTTTGTTGGGGCCGACGATGGTTAATAATTTTGATAGCGAAAAACATCACCTGAAACTTCGTAACCTCGTGCCCGAAGATTATAAAGATATCGCAGACATTATGGATAAGGTTTACGGCGGCAGCATCGGTGGCGCGTGGAAGCTCGACGAATACGAAGCCATGCTCAGGCAATTTCCTGAAGGCCAGATCTGTATCGACGACAATGGGCAAGTGATCGCCGCGGCTTTCTCAGCGATTGTGAATCACAAAAAATTTGCGACCAATCACACCTACAGCGAATTTCTCGGTTCGAAATATTTGACGACCCATGATGATGACGGTGACGTGCTCTACGGCGTCGACGTTTTTGTGCATCCGGATTTTCGCGACTTGAGACTGGGCCGCAGGCTCTACGATGCACGTAAAGATCTTTGCCGAAGGCTAAACCTTCGCTCGATCCTCGCAGGCGGCCGCATACCTCGCTATTTCGAACATTCCAAAGAACTCTCGCCGCATGAGTATATCGAAAAGGTTTCTCGCAAGGAGATCCACGATCCCATTCTTAGCTTTCAGCTCTCGAACGATTTCGAAGTCAAACGGCTTCTGACCAACTATTTGCCTGAAGACATTGAGTCGAAAGGCTACGCAACCCTGCTTGAATGGACCAACATCTACTACGACGACGAGCAGGAAGCTGCAATTATGCAGAAAAAGACTGTGGTGCGTATCGGAGTCGTCCAATGGCAGATGCGTGAGCTCGATTCCCTCGAGGAGTTGATGAAGCAGGTCGAATACTTCGTCGACGCGCTGTCCTACTACAAAATCGACTTCACTCTTTTCCCCGAGTTCTTTAACGCAGCCCTCCTCGGTCTCTTCGATCAGAAGAACCAGGTGGAATCCATTCGCAAACTTGCAGAATTTACCCCGGCGATTGTCGAGCAGATGGCGAAGCTTTCCTTGAGCTACAATACGAACATCATCGGCGGCAGCATGCCGCTCATGGAAGACGGCAAGCTCTATAACGTCGCCTACGTCTTCCTCCGCGACGGTAGCATCCACACCCAGTATAAACTCCACATCACTCCTGGTGAACGCCGCACCTGGGCGATGGATGGTGGTGACAAACTGCAAGTCATCGATACCGATGTTGGCAAAATCGGTGTGTTGATCTGTTACGATGTGGAATTTCCAGAGCTCGCACGGCTTCAGGCTGAGCAGGGCATGAAGATTCTTTTCGTCCCTTTCTGGACCGATACCAAAAACGGTTTCCTTCGCGTGCAGCGTTGCGCACAGGCTCGCGCGATCGAAAATGAATGTTATGTGGCGATCAGCGGCAGCGTTGGTAACCTCACACAGGTGGAAAACGCCGAGATCCAGTACGCGCAGTCAGCGGTTTATTCACCATCGGATTTTTCTTTCCCACA
>SEDW01001029.1 GCA_004193325.1 Pseudomonadota bacterium
GAGTTGAGGCGCTCAGCGAGGCTTGCATTGAAGGCATGATCTTTGATTTGAAATGGTTTCGAGAGAGACTGCATGGAAGCTCTTTTTTCGAAGTCCATTTTTACGGCAGGGGATTTTTGGGAAGCGGCGTAAGCGCTAAAGGATGAGAAGAGAGTGATGGAAAGAAGAAGAGTTTTCATCATGGACCTCAATGTTTGGAAACGCTGAGCCGGTTGGCTTTTGCGCTCCCAGGACTTGAGCTTTCAGGAGATATTGCAGGGCTCGTCCACATCGGGGCAGACGAGAATTAAGTGATCGCAATTATAGGGGTTTAATAGTGTAGCCTTTGTCTCGCAGGAGTTTGAGAAGGCCCCGCTTACCCGCATAGTGAGCCGCTCCAACCGCGATGAGGGTGTGATTCTTTTGCAGTGAAGGAAGTTTTTTGATCCAATTGGCATTTCTCTTGTCGAGAAGTTCGGCACGAACCTCTTCGGGAATTTCTGCCAGCATCGAATCCAGAGTCTCACTGTCCCCCGTCTTGAAGGCATTTTTCATATCTTCATAATTCGATGTCTCTTCATCCCACTCTTCAAGCATCTTCACGATCGCGACTTTATCGAAAACCGTTTTTAATGTATCGAGCTGCTCCCTGTTCGTTTCCAAAGTCCGAGTTGTCTTGCCCATCTCCTGAGCGCGCTCAAAGATCACCTGATCGATCGAGACCTGGCCCGCGGCGATTTCCTGATCAGCTTTGGCCTGAACCTGGAGGAGGAGTGTGCCGGCTGCGAGTGGCGTCATTCGCAGGAGCTGCGCTTCAGGAAGAGCGGAACCACTCTTGGCGATGATTTCGCTGAGTCGATCGAAAGGTTTGCTGCCAAGTATCCCCCTGAGATCCTCGGATGGGGGGAGCGTCATGTAAGAATGAAGTTCTTTGGGATTCATGCCGCCGATGTCGGTCTCGATGATCACGACGTCCGCTGTCTGCAGCTGATTCCAGAGCTTCGGATCCATGTCATCTGGAGTAATTCCAATATGCATCGTGCCGACCAGGGTAAGGCGTTCCTCGCCCTTTTTCGCTTCCCAAAGAAAACTTTGACGCGCTTTAGCCAGCTTGTCCGCGGAATTTGCAGGAGTTACGCATTGCGTAAGGAGGAGGCAAATGCTTAGAATGATAGGGAAGCTGAAGCTTGGGAATGGCCTGCGCATGGAGTTTCCTCGGAAAAGGGGAGTCTTGTTCTTGATCCCGAACCAGCAAAAGCTTATAATGATTGGCGAATGAGTGCTATTGCGTCGTTTTCTACTGAGCAGGGGGTTAAAACCTTATGATGTTTTCGTCCAAAGATCTACGCGTTGAATCTGCCGCGGACTTTTTAGATATCGCACCTATTTTTATCTTCTGTGCGTTTATCGGCCCATTCATCCTTGTGGCCTACACAGTTGGTTTGATTTCTGACCTCGTGGGTTGGAGCGACTAATTTGTAATTCGTCCGCTAGAATTGATCCCAATTCAGTCATTATTAAGTGTTTTTCAACAGTTCGTTCCAACCCAACTTGCCAAGTATTTCAAAGGCATAGCGAGACCAAAGCGCCTGAGTCCACCGCCACCACAGGCAGGTATCAAGGTTTATTGATGAACAGCCGATAATGTGTTCATTGATAAAGGACGATAGCATGGCAACTTTCAGACCAAATCTTCTCGTCTCGGTTAGCATCACGGCCTCATTGCTCATGCTCTCCTGCAAGGGTTACGATGCAGAATCTCCGATTCTTAAAAAGAAGAATCTGACTGAGAACGCAAATCCTGGAGTGCCCTCGACTGATGGAAAAAATCCTGATGGAACGAGCAATGGTGTGGGCACAAGCGTTCCTGATAGCGGCACTCAAACGGGGCCGATCGATGGCGTCGCAAATCCCGAGTCGATGAAAGGTAGCCTTTTCATTAGTCCGCTCGACGCTGGCACCGTAGCTTTGCCCGCTGGGAAAGAACTTTTTGGAACAGTGAGCGGGGTTCCTGCCAAGGAGTTTCTACTTCAATCGAATTTTCTACCCGTCTGTCTTAACCTCACCGAAAAAATGAGAACCACCGCGAGTTGTCTCGGTCTCAGCACGCAGAAACTCATACTCGGACCTGACGTCTACGGCTTTCGTGATCTTCGGCTTTCGAACGGCAGCGCGTGCCTCGATGTCGAACAATACGGAACTGCGGACGGCACCCCTGTTTACAAAAACGGATGCAACAATAACAACGCTCAGAGATTCAAACATGAAGCTCTTAGCGATGGTTCCTATCGCTTTCATTCCGAATTGAACACGGGCAAGTGTCTTCAGTTGTCGAAGGCTTCCAAGGTCGGTGCGGTTCAGCT
>SEDW01001030.1 GCA_004193325.1 Pseudomonadota bacterium
GGCGGGACCGGAGAAATCCTGCCTGAATCTGCCAGCACCATCTGGTAAGGCTAAATACTCCTCAGACACCGATAGTGAACCAGTACCGTAAGGGAAAGGTGAAAAGCACCCTAAACAAGGGAGTGAAATAGTACCTGAAACCGTGCGCCTACAAGCGGTCGGAGCTTCGCAAGAAGTGACGGCGTGCCTTTTGCATAATGAGCCTACGAGTTGCTCCTCACTGGCGAGGTTAAGTTTATAACTAACGGAGCCGTAGCGAAAGCGAGTCCAAACAGGGCGCTTAGTCAGTGGGGGCAGACGCGAAACTTTGTGATCTATCCATGGGCAGGTTGAAGGTTGGGTAAAACCAACTGGAGGACCGAACCCGTTGACGTTGAAAAGTCTTGGGATGACCTGTGGATAGGGGTGAAAGGCCAATCAAACTGAGAGATAGCTCGTTCTCCCCGAAATGTTTTTAGGAACAGCCTCGTATTTAGAAGTCTGTTAGAGGTAGAGCTACTGATTGGGCTAGGGGGCTTCACCGCCTACCAAACCCTGACAAACTCCGAATGCTAACAGATATCTGCGGGAGTGAGGCTGCGGGTGCTAAGATCCGTGGCCGAGAGGGAAATAACCCAGAATAGCAGCTAAGGTCCCTAATAAGTAGTTAAGTTGATCAAACGAGGTGAGACTTCTATAACAGCCAGGATGTTTGCTTGGAAGCAGCAATTCATTTAAAGAGTGCGTAACAGCTCACTGGTCGAGAGGTCTTGCACGGAAAATAATCGGGCATCAAACTACTAACCGAAGCTCTATGATTGCACTTTGAGTGTATATCGGTAGGGGAGCATTCTGACAGCATCGAAGGTGTACGGTGACGTATGCTGGAGCGGTCAGAAAAGAAAATGTAGGCATAAGTAACGATAAATAAGGTGAAAAACCTTATCGCCGAAAGTCTAAGGGTTCCTGATCAACGTTAATCGGATCAGGGTTAGCCCGGTCCTTAGTCAAACCCGAAAGGGGTAGATGATGGAAAGCAGGTTAATATTCCTGCGCCTGCTATGCGATGAAAGTGACGGAGAAAGGGAGGTATATATCCAGACGGAATTGGAGAGTGGATCCTTCGGGTGAAGCGTAATACTGAAATTTCTTCCAAGAAAAGCGAGTATAGCAGCCGGTACCGCAAACCGACACAGGTAGACGGGATGAGTATTCTAAGGCGCTCGGGTGAGCCGTGGAGAAGGAACTAGGCAAATTGATGCTGTAACTTCGGGATAAAGCATACCATCTTCGGATGGTCTCAGTAAAATGGTTCAACCAACTGTTTAACAAAAACACAGGGCCCTGCAAAATCGTAAGATGACGTATAGAGCCTGATACCTGCCCGGTGCTGGAAGGTTAAGGAAGGGTGTTCGGCGCAAGCCAAAGCTCCTGACTGAAGCCCCAGTAAACGGCGGCCGTAACTATAACGGTCC
>SEDW01001031.1 GCA_004193325.1 Pseudomonadota bacterium
AGCAGTACAACCCGAAGTACAAGTTCCCTCTACGACAGCCCAGTTGCCTGTGAGGCCTGTTGCTGTGAGCGTTCCAATGTTCCAGGTCGACCAGGTTCTAGCCTTCTCAGGAGTGGAAATCGCGATCGCTGTACAAGCGGCATCGGTATACTTCAGAAGTAGGGAAGACATCGAGTCAGCTGTAAAGTTCCAGTATTTCTTCGAGTACTCACCAGTTGACGAGAAGCGGTAGCAGTTTGATTCATAAGCACTGTTTTGAATCTGAGCGAGAGTGAAAGGATTCACTGGATCGACGACTGCTGGTTGAGCAGGAGTGTTCGTCGATGTTGTTGTTGTCGGAACAACCGGACCGGCACCTGTAGGAACCGCAGCAACCACGAGTTCGCCGATACCCCACCAAGGAGCTGGGCTGGCAGCAGAGTCTGCGCTGTCGATCACATATTTGAAAGCAACCGTGACCTTAGCAGCGCCATCACCGATGATCGATTTCACAGAGACTGCAGCGGTGGCAGCGGCGAAAGCGGTCTTGTTGATGAGGCCTGTTTGAGCCTTACGGTTTTTCAAAGGAACGGGTTTCCAGGTCGCAGTGTTTACGTCCCCTGCGTAGTCGGTTGAGATGAGGACCTGAACTTTGCTCAAGTCATCAGCTGCAGCGCCTTTGCCAAGGTAGATGTCTTCGCCAACCGCGACGCAGGCGTCTTTGGTTGAAGAGAGATTAATCGTTTTCGAAACGACCCAGCTCGTGCCAACGTTATTTCCTTTGGTGTCCGCGTTGTAGCCCGAGAGACGAGCAACGTTTGGATAGCCAGCAGGAATCGCTGTGAAAGCTTTGACCGGATCGACAACTGTGAAGTTGTCTGCGAGGTCTTTACCGAACTGGTAGCTAAAGAGATTTTGCGCGCCGGCACCAGCACAGCTGATTGCTGTTGGACCATTGCTGCCGCCTGTTCCGCCTGTCGCTCCGCCGCCAGAAGTCGCGCCGGTAAGAGTCAGAGGAGCAGTGGCGAGAGTTCCGCTACCGATAAATTTGAAGTCGTTGATTTGCCAGATTGGGTAGTTGGCAGCCGTACGTGTGTCGTAACGGAAAGCCATAACAATCTTTTTGCCTTCGAAACGTTTCAGAGAAACAACTTCCGATTCGACGACTGTAAAGCCGCTGCCATCAGGAAGACGCTCGACAGGAATCACTTCCCAGGTTGCCTGAGCAGGATCGCCACCGTTGTAGTTCTCAGAGACGAGAAAGAAGACTGTGCCGTCGTACGGGTTTCCGCGATTCGAGATCGCCTGAGTCACCTGGAATGCTGGGTTTTTGACGTTGGTCAAATCCAGAGTTTGAGTGAACATCCAGCTGCTCGTGCGTGAGCCCGATACGTATGCGTAGCTGATTTCTTCGTGATTGTTCTTGTACCAGCCCTTAGCGCCCACGTCTGTGATCGCCTGGAATGGAAGAAG
>SEDW01001032.1 GCA_004193325.1 Pseudomonadota bacterium
CCCTGTTCGCGGCAGCTAAAAGCGGCGATCTTTTGAAGCCAGCGGTGATTCAGACTCAGGTCCGCCGTCTGCTCGATGATCCACGAGGTAGCGCGATTCTCTCGGCGATCCATAGCAAGGGCTATCGCATCGATCAGTTCAAAGCGGTTCCCCAGGACAAAAATAATTATCCCGAAGGGGCGGCCTTAGACACTAAAACAATCGCGCTCGAGGCTCAACTCTTCGTCGACGATGTTGTAGTCAAGAGCGGTAAAGCGGCGACCGAACTTTTCACGGCACCCTATGCTTTTGTCAGTGCGAAGACAGCCCCAATCTATGAAGTCTCAGAGACAAGTGTCGAACCAAAGAAAGTCAATTTAGATCCCGAGCATAGAGCGGGCCTGCTTTCTCAGGTCGCATTCCTGTCCAATTTTTCAAAGCCTGAGGGGCAGACCGGCATCATCACGCGTGGGGTTTACGTGGCTCAGACTCTCCTCTGCACGACACTAGGAGGTGCTCCCCCCAATGTCGATGATGGAGCGGTGGGTGATTTCAAAACGAACCGCGAGAGGGTTACGGCTTTGACAGGGAAAGGATCCTGTGCGGGCTGCCACACGCCTCGGATCAATCCAGCGGGATTTGCACTTGAGAATTTTAGTGTGACTGGCAAGTGGCGCACGGCTGAACTGAACGGGACAGCGCTTGATGCGTCCGGCGAATATTGGTTCAAAGAGGACTCGATCAAGTTTAATGGTCCGGTTGAATTCATGGCTGAGATCGTCAAGCGCAATGAATTTCATCAGTGTTACGCTCAAAAAATCGTCGAGGGTCTCTTCGGGCGTTATGCCGACGCCGGTGATGCCGATCTCATTCGAAGAGTGGGCGAAGCTAGTCTTAAAGGAGCCTCCGCTAAAGATCTGTTTCAGATGGTTCTGACAGATCGGCTGCTGACCCTAAGATCGAATCAATAATTCAAAAAGTCTAAGAATTACTGCGGGGAATTGATATGGATCGTCGCTTGTTTTTGGTAGGAACTGCAGGGACTATGTTTGGGCTGCCCGTCCTCGAGAGTCTCGTCTTTGATCCGAGAGCGAAAGCCGCAAATGAGCCGCTACCTTTTGCAATTTTTCTCTACCAACCTATGGGACCGGAAAAGGATTCGTGGTTTCCGTCTCAGACGGGAAAGATTACAGCTCAGACTCTCGCAGGCAAAGGCCTGGAGCCGCTGACCCCTTTTGCGAACAAACTTATCGTCATCAATGGAATGGGCCAGGGTAATGAGGTTAATAAAAATAAAGGTGACCATGGCGATAGTCTCGTCGGGACTTTGACGGCAGCACAGGTTGATCAACCCTTGAACCGGGACAATGAAGCCAAGTCCACAGCGCAGTCACTCGACTTTGCAATCGCCAAGGCTTTCGGGGGATCACCTCTGAACCTTGCCTGTCCTGACAATGGTGGGCCTAGTATCAG
>SEDW01001033.1 GCA_004193325.1 Pseudomonadota bacterium
GCCTTGGAATTGGATTGATTGACGAGTGGAACCGGAACTCTCAATTCGAAAGGAAAGAAAGACATTTCTCTTTGGCGATAATAAGCCTGAACCGAGAGATCCTGGCCTAAAAAATCCTTATCATCATAACGCAGGGTCGCCTGCTTCCGTTTTGAGCGCGGTTGATCGTCGAGAATCAAACCGCTCTCGGCGCGATAGGGGTTGAGCTGTACCACGACGTCCGTATCCTGCTGCTCTTCGAAGAGTTGAAAGCCGGCTTCAAAAAACCTCTTTTCGTCAAACTGATAGCCGAGTTTGATCGAGGCATCGTAGGAATCGGTATCATTGCGGCTCGTCTGGGCTGGCTCAGGAGCAATCATATCGCCTTTGGCATCGAAGCGGTTGTTACGCAGCTCAGCCCCTATGCTCACGAGATAGCGCCATTTCTCGATTGATCCTGAAACTGTTTCCTGAGCGTTCCAGGTCTGGCTCTCGTGCGACAGCGGATTAGTGGAGAATGATGTTCCAATCGAACTTTCGAAACTGGCTCTTTCCGAGCTGTAGGATTTGGTGATGATATTGATGATACCGCCGGGCGCACCGGACCCGTAGATGGCATTGGCGCCGTAGATGACTTCTACTCGCTCGATGCCTTCCATTTTTACCGTATTCAGTTGTCTCGAAACCTGACGACAGTTGCCGGCGTGGTGGCAAGGGAATCGTCGGTTCGCGTTGCATATACGGTCATTTCCTCAACTGTGGTTTCAGCTGAGAAAGCGCTAAATGGAAAAGCCGAGAGTAGGAGCAGAGCCGCGTGTTTCATTTTCACTTCCACAGGAGTCCTCATCAGTTCAATTGCATCAGGAGTTTTTGAGACGCAAAGCCCGAACGATACGTCTCGTCAGATAGATTAGGGGCATTGCCGCGATCAAGGCGGCGAGAACATCGAGACCGCGCTCGACAAAGATTGCAGTAACGCTCGACATAAGGATTATCCCGCTTACGAGAGTTGGAACAGTGTAGGGGCTTTTTAAAGACGCGTTTCGAAGCTTCGATACGGGAAACCCTTTGACGACTGGCTCCACTCTTTTCTTCCGGAAGTATAGGAGTGGACCGCTCAAACTCAAGAACAGGGCAAAAAAGCCAAAGGCTGTCCAGACTCCTTTGAGAGTCAGGCCACCGTAATTGCCGAAGTGAAGAGGCTCCGAGAGAACCGCAGCCTTGAGGTACCAGGGCAAAGCTCGTTCTTCTGTGACTTGACCAGTTCCGGCGTCGACGAGAACGAGTTCACTCAGATACTTGTTCCAGGATTCCGTTCCGTTCATCACAAAGATGTAATGCACGGGGGTCGAGTATTCCGTCCCTGGAAAGGTGATGAAACTCATTTCGCTGTCAGGCCTCACGGCCATGACTGCTTTCACGGCAACATCGAGCGAAACCGGGTTGGAAGACTCCGTCGCTTGACCATACTGGGCGGACAAAGATTTTAATTCGGTATATTGAAAGATCTGGAGGAGTTGTCCGGATATTGCGAGAAGAAAGCCCGAGACTCCCATCAGCATCATCCAGGAGAAGGTTGTGATGCCGATAAACTTGTGAATATCCGCAAAGGTCCAGGACATCTTTCCTCTACGAATCGAGCCATAAGAAAGCTTAAGCGCGGTTGGTCCGTAGAGATAAAAGCCTGAGAGCAGCGAGGCGATAAAGAGGAGGCCTATCCCAGCGACCAGGAGCTTGCCGTAAAACCCCAAAAGATATTCGCGATGCAATCTCAGAATGAAATCCCAAAAACCTTTGGTTTCACTCTTCTTGTCGACCATTCCCAAATGTCGGTCGA
>SEDW01001034.1 GCA_004193325.1 Pseudomonadota bacterium
ATATCCAATACAAAATCACTCATAGGTCCATCCCTCTCAATAAAAACGATTCGACTGACGAAGGTGGAGCAATACAATAAACGTGCCACATGAATTGCTTTGGGGAATTTTTCTCCATTACCCACTCCTGTATCAAAATCGAAACAGGCACTGACTCCTACAGCCCTCAGCAGTCATTATCATTCAGGTAACAGTCCGAATTCTTACTCCATCCAAAACCTGCCTCATATTCCCAGCGAAACTGAAAATTACATCAGGAAATAAGGATAATTACCCAATCCGTAACTAACCGTAACTAATAGATAATAACGGATTTTTATGTCAAATTCCCGATGTCGAAATTTAATTTCAAGTTCGAATTGAAGGAAGGCCGAACGTGTTACTTGTGACGGGAAATCAATAACGAACCAAATGGCCTTCAGGGGGACTCTCGATGAACTACGCAAAGCTGCTTCTGCTTCCACTCTTGATCAGTTGCACCGCGAAAATGCCTGCTCGTTCGATCGACAGCTCCACGGTGGCGAAGCCTACTGTAACCATGACCGCCAGCTTCAGATCCCTGGCTGACCTCCCTCGCTGTGACGAGGGAACTTCGAGGATGAATGCTTATATTAGTGAGCGCGATGTCTTCGTCCAATGCCGGGGGTTCTTTTGGAGAGATGTGAAGCCTGGCGATACCAGCGGTAAGTATTTGGCCCGCGAACCTCTTCGCTATAATGAGTGGGTCGATGCTAAGGCCAAGGTCCGCTGGTCAGCGCCGAAACAGGAAGAAGTTAAAGTCGCCAATCTTGATCAGAATATCTGCAGCAAAGGCTGGAAGCTCCCCACTCAGGAAGAACTTCATACCGCTGCAGTGAACGGGCTCTTCGAAGGCATGAAATCACGAGGTGGATTTGCCTCAGACAAAGCCTGGACAGCTAGCCTGAGCGCAATTATGGGTCTCGCCAAAGGCAATGTGCAGGAAGCTCCTAAAGATGGAGCAGAGATGACAGCGGGCGTTTACTGTATGGCCTCGCTCTGAAATTCATCAGAACACAAACAAAAAAGTCCGCAGACCGCGGACTTTTTTTTGTTCAAATTTAGGTTCAAACTTTGATCTTGTAGCCCGTTTTAAATATGGCCCAGACGGCGATGAGACAAATCCCCATGAAGACTCCGGTCATAGCCAGACTCATCTCCACACCAACGTCTGACACTCCGAAAAAGCTCCAGCGAAAACCGCTCACGAGGTACACGACGGGATTGAAGAGAGTGATCTTCTGCCAGAGCGGAGGCAGCATGCTGATCGAGTAAAAACTTCCGCCGAGAAAGGTCAGTGGCGTCACGACCATCGTTGGCACGATCTGAAGTTTTTCAAAGCCATCTGCCCAGATGCCGATGATGAATCCAAAGAGGCTGAAAGCCACTGAGGTGAGGATGAGAAAGCCAAGCATCCAGATCGGATG
>SEDW01001035.1 GCA_004193325.1 Pseudomonadota bacterium
AGCATGATGAGATACAGTTTGTTTTTCATTTCGCTTATCCTATGTGATATCTGCTTTCGCGAACAGACTATGTGGATTGTAAGAGCCGGTTGCATGACGATAAGAAACATTCTGCCTGTTTTTGGGAATCTTTTCAAAATGCCGCCCCACCGTCTTCTCTTCAGTATATAGACCATCGCTTTGGAAAGTTGAATTCGCATTATTCAGCAGTGAACTACTCTGATGATTTTGCTAAGAGGTTTTATTTAGGGGAAGCAAATGTTGCTTTAATTTATGGGGATTGCACATCCAATTTACACTCGATGTGCAATAAAAAGGTCGGCAATGAATGCCGCAATTCTTGTTTGTTTACTCATGCGCAATCATAAACTCAACTTTAAACACCTGGTGGCAGATATTCAGATACAAACTTACTTCATAGATAAGTTTTCCACGGAGGAGAACTATTCTATCAATCGCGAATTCTTATTGCCGGCGAAGATTTCGACATCAAGAACCTCGACGCTTCGAGAACCAAGATCTCTATGAGAATTTTTGCTCCTGGGCGCTTTTTGTAAAAGCTCTCACGACGATTTATTCATGACACGCATTTAAGAACAAATATGGAAAAAAAATTATCAAAACCCTGCTGATCAATGACTTCCGCGAAGCAGTCCAAATCGTGCCTTGAATCAAAATCGAAGCTCAACCAAAGATGCCTTGTTCACACCAAACAATTTGAAAGGAAATAGTATGCAATCGCATGAAAAAGCTTTGAGTGACTTGGTTTTTGACATGGTGACTGTTCTCCACTCCAAAGGAGAGGCCGTCAACGCTTATGAAAAATACATGCGTGATGCGCAAAGCGAAAAACAATCGCCCCATAAACAGCCGATACCACAGGCTGAAGCGAAGTCGCCCGCGACTAAAATTCTGAGGAAAAAACATGAACAGCCGGCATATATGCATTTCTCTTATTTCCAGCCTTGCTTTCGTTCTCTCCTGCTCGCAGCCGGAGACTGTGGATTATTCGAAGAAGGTGACAACTAAGACTTCGACCGGCAAAGGAACACAAGGCAGTTCGAATTCGAATGGAGCCGTCCCAGAAGATGACGACGATAATGGAACCACGTTACCTGCTGAAGATGATGAAGGCAGTGGGACAGGTACAGGGACAACAACAGGGACTGGCACCCGGAACAGGGACGGGGACTGGCAATGCTGGTACTGGGACAGGAACGGGAACAACACCTGACGCAAGCCTAGCAAGCGGCAACCTCACCGTAAGCGTAAACTACGTGAAGCCAGCCACCAACGGAACCCACTACACCCGCGGCCACGTGAGAGCTGTTTGGATCACCACTCAGAAGAACGGCAAAGATGTTTATGTCCGCACCCTCGAATCTTTCGGAGTCATCCGCTCGGTAAACCTCAAACGCTGGGCCTATTTCATCGACAATTATTATATTGATGGTGTGACTCAAGCGACCAAAGCTTATGTAGCCGGTGGCCTCAAAGATCCGCAGGCGAATCTCACCTGGGACTTAAAAGATACTGACGGGAAAGTCGCTGCACTTGGCAAATACAAAGTCTGGTTCGAACTCTCGACCGGCAACACCAAAGATATCGACACTACAAAGCTTGATCAGGAACAAAATATCGGTAACGGCTACGCCTTCTACTCCGTGCCATTTGAATTGACAGCTGCAGCCAGCTCGGTCCAAGATAGCAAAAGTCCGGTCTTCACCAACATAAAGGTGAACCACGCTATCAAATAAAGATCAGGAGGGCACAAATGCCCCTACTCCCTATCCTCGCCTTGTTCTATGCCCTCATCTTTGGGATACAGGACAAGGCAGACGCCAAGCCCAAAGCTCAGTCAGATATTCATTTCTTTGAGGGTCAGGCGCAAGGCACCACCTTTCACATCACCTATCGCTCCCCTAAAAAATCACCAAACCTCGAAGCCGCTGCGAATAAGTCGCTTAAAGACTTCGATAAGATATTTTCCAATTATCGGCCGGATTCAGCGATTTCTATCTATAACGCTTCACAATCAACGGACTGGGTTCCAGTTCCTTTAGAACTCGCCGAACTCGTGCACGATTCTCTAGAGATCAGCAAGGAGACGAAAGGCAGCTTTGATGTAACGATCGGAGCTGTACTTAAGGTCTGGGGCTTTGGGCCTTACAAGAGAGCTGCTCAAGCAGTACCTGGCAACAAGGAAATCGCTGAAGCCCTGCTGAAGTCGGGTTACGATAAAGTCGAGGCCCGTCTCGATCCTCCCGCGATCAAGAAGAAGTTTGCTGAAGTGGCAATCGATCTCTCCGGCATCGCACAGGGAGCATCGGTGGATGTACTGGCAAAGCTCTTTGATGGTAAAAAGATCGATCATTACATCATTGAAGTCGGCGGCGAGTTGATGACCAAAGGTGAGCGTTCAAAAGGCAAACCCTGGGT
>SEDW01001036.1 GCA_004193325.1 Pseudomonadota bacterium
GCCCATCAAGACCTCGCGCAATCGATTAGCGTCGCGGCCCCTGGCGTTCCAACAAACTGAGAAAAAGTAGTATCCATTTGCGACCGGGGCCTTTCGGGGCCTCGGTTTTTAAGACTTAGGTTCGTCTTCAAAAATCGGCTCAGCTGCGAGCAAAAGCTTTGCCTCAGCAAGTTGCTCTTCAATGACCCAGATGAATACACCATTGGAACTGCTCATAGAATTATAGACTCCGCCGGCATCGTCCGACCGAAGCTCGACATAGATTCCACAACCTTCCAGAAACTTCGAAACTAACTCACCTTCTATTCGGTTCGAGTAGCTTGTGAGTTTGACTAATTTCTTTTCCATCTGGAATTCCTTCAGGTTTGCAAATGAAGCTCAAGGCCCATTATACCTACGCTAGCTTAAGAATTTACAAAGCGCAGGAACCCTAGACTCACCTGCCGGCATTGTCTACCAACGCAGCCTGATCAAGGTTGGCAATCAATCGTTTCAGCATGTCAACGAATTGACCCTCTTCTTCTACCGTAAACCCCTTCAAGGCATCCCTATTGCCTTTGAATAGGGCTTCACAGGCTTTAGGAAGACGAGATCTTGCCGTAGGCGTGAGCGTGACCTGACTGCTACGGCCATCCGCTGGATCTGGCGTGCGGCGTATCATGCCGTCCCTCTCCATACGGGTGAGCATCTGGGCCATGGAAGGTTGTTCCATGCGAGCGAAGACTGCGAGGTCCCTCTGAGTTCTCGCCTGACCATTCTCGAGCGCGACAAGCACCGGAAGATGCCCAACACCGCAGCCCAGCGGCTTGAGGCGCGCTTCACTCATCTTTGCGAACATACGGGAGGCGAGGCTGATGAGGTGTCCCGGCGTCGAGAGCACTTCCGAGTAGGATTTATTGTCTTGCATAGGCACCTATATTGATACATAGTTGCCTATGTATATCAAGATCGCTGATCTAATGCAAGCCCGACTCAGGCTGGGAAAAGGTGAAAAACTATGATTCAGACCGTTGAAATCCATACCCCGGAGGGGACCTGTGACAGTTGGGTGGCTCAACCTGAGGGCAATGGCCCCTGGCCTGCCGTCATCTTCTGCATGGACGCCGTGGGCCCCCGCCCTACTCTTTGTGCGATGGCTGAGCGCCTTGCATCCGAAGGCTACCTCGTTCTTCTACCGAACCTCTTCTACCGGGAAAAGTCCGCACCCATTGTTAGGGGCATCCCAAGCCCTATTCGAGCAGAAGACATTCCAGGAGTCTTGAAGCAAATCATGCCTCTCGTTGAACGCTTTGATTCGTCGGCTGCGCTCCGGGACATGAAGATCTTAAGCGATTACTTGGGACAGCATCCTCAGGTTCGGCAAGGCAAACTCGGAATCTTTGGCTACTGTATGGGCGGAGCCATGGCGATCCGCACGGCTGCGACTTACCCAGAGCGTTTCGGA
>SEDW01001037.1 GCA_004193325.1 Pseudomonadota bacterium
CCGCCATCTTTATCGTTCCCCGATGGCCTATTTTTCCTAGGTTTCACGCGGTTCGCTTTGCCTGCATCCTCGGCCTTGTTTGCCGCCCTAGCTTTATTCCCCGAAACGGGAGTGCCTAGTGCGTTCCACTGTTTTATCTTCGCCGCCGACATCAACTGGCTCACGCAGGCAACCTTATTGCAGCTTCCTACCCGTCCGCTACGCATGCACTTCTTGGTTGCGATGGCGCGTGCCTGCGCATCGCTTGAGGCAGCCCCCATGAACATACGGTTTGATTCACCAGCTCCGCAGAGGGTGGCGGCCGCGGCAAATCTCGATGCGAAGATCCCGATCAGCACCAAAACGATGGCAAAAAACTTCGAATTATTTTTATAAGTCATGCCCCCTAGGTAAGGGAGCTGGCGCAATACGTCAATCATTTACAGCGCGGATTATTTCCGGAGATTTGATCTGACGGCAAACCTACTCGGAACGCAAAAAAGGCCCGCCGGTTTCCCGGCGAGCCTCTTATTTTCTAACGAAATTTAAGAACTACTTGTTCTCGCCTTCGTTTTTGTTGCCTTTGCCAATGTTGAATTTGGCGCCAAGGAGATCGCCCAAGGTATTGGACGTCGACTTGCCTTTGTTGCCGCCGTATTGCTCGATATTGGCGCGCTCTTCCGAACGAACCATGGCTTTTACGGAGAGACCGATCTTACGCTCGCGAGCGTCGATCGAGATGATCTCGGCCTTAACGGTGTTGCCGATTTGCACAACGTCGGCCACTTTACCTACTTGCTCGGTGGAGAGCTCGGAGATGTGGATCAAGCCTTCGAGGCCTTCTTCCAACTCTACGAACGCGCCGAAATCAGCGAGTTTGGTAACTTTGCCTTCGATGCTCTGACCGATCTTGTAACGGCCCTTGATGTTTTCCCAAGGATCGCGCTCAAGTTGCTTGATACCGAGAGAGAATTTCTCGGTTTCTTTATCGATCGAAAGAACGATCGCGCGCACTTTGGCACCCTTTTCGAACATCTCGGAAGGATGATTCACCTTCTTCGACCAGGAAAGGTCGGAGATGTGGATCAAGCCGTCGATGCCTTCGCCGATATCAACGAACACGCCGAAATCAGTTACGTTCTTCACTTCACCTTCAACGGTGGAGCCGATCGGGAACTTCTGCTCGAGGAGATCCCAAGGATTGCTCTCAAGCTGCTTCAAACCAAGGCTGATACGACGGTTCTTGGTGTCGATATCGAGCACTTGGCAATCCACGGAATCGCCCGGATTGAGAACTTTCGAAGGGTGTTTCACCTTGTTGGTCCAGCTCATTTCGGAAACGTGGATGAGGCCTTCTACGCCGTCTTCTAGTTCTACGAAGGCGCCGTAGTCCTTAATGGAAACTACTTTACCGCTTACGCGATCGCCAACGTGGTACTTCTCGGGAACTTTATCCCAAGGGTT
>SEDW01001038.1 GCA_004193325.1 Pseudomonadota bacterium
CCCTCGAGTCCGGGAACGATTACTTTTGCAGGATCTACAAGTTCGACAGCAAGCTTTGCCATGAACTGGACGAACAGCGTTGATCAAAACTTCAAGCAGCACAACGTCAAGCTTTGTCTGATCAATAACTGTTCGACGGGTTGTACCTCTGCTTCGACTTCTCTCACATCTCCCGCGACGATGACTGGAGTGGACGGAACCACCTATTATGGTTGCGTGCAGGGTGAAGACGTCCTTGGACATGTCACGCCATGGATCGCATCCAACGCCACCGTGAACGTTGATACCAGCTTTCCGACTGTGGTTGCTGTAACTTCTGGTTCGGCGAATGGTCTCTATGATACGGGCTCAGTAATTTCAATCCTTGTGCAATTCTCAGAAGCCGTGAATGTAACCGGTGGAGGCTCCATCCGCCTTGGGCTGGAAACGGGTGCGACAGACTTCTCGGCCCCCTATGTTTCCGGTAGCGGTAGCAATACCCTTACTTTCAACTATACGGTTCAGGCTGGCAACCTCACGGCTGACCTCAACTATCTGTCAACCACTGCTCTCGCCTTGAACGGCGGAACTATCAGTGATCTGAACGGCAACACGGCTGATATCAATCTTCCTCTCTTAGCTGGTCCGAACTCGCTTGGATCCCGTCAAGACATTGCGGTTGATACAATCAATCCCACTCCACCAAGCGCGGTTGCATTTTCAGCTCCTTACAGTAAGACTCTGAGTTTTTCAGCAACCTGGCTCACAAGCACTGACGATAATTTTGCTAGCCACAACGTTAAGCTCTGTAGTGCGAATGATTGTGTTACGACCTGTCTCAGTCCTATTACAACGGCGGGAACCACGACCTCACTGACTGGCGCTAACGGATCAACCTACTTCGCTTGTGTTCAAGGCGAAGACCAGCTTGGACACACTTCGGCCTGGATTCCTTCAGGCTCTTCCATCGCCGTAGATACGTCAGCACCAACAGTCACATCTGTCACAGCTACTGATGCGGACGCGGTTTATAAACTGGGTGACGTGATTACTCTGAATGTCGTCTATTCGGAAATTGTGAATGTGACGAGCGGCAACCTTTTTGGCCTCAAGCTCGAGACAGGAACGACAGACAGGACGGCGACGTACACAACAGGAACAGGGACTAACACTCTCGTGTTCAATTACACTGTTCAGGCAGGCGATACCTCAGCTGATCTTGATTATGTAAGCACTGCCTCTCTCACTCGAAACGGTGGTCTCATTCGCGATGCTGCCGGTAACGATGCAATCACTGCTTTGCCTGCTGTCGGTGGAGTGAATTCAATCTCAGGTCAGAAAGATATCAAGGTCGATACCACGGCTCCTAGCAATCCTTCTAACGTAAGCTTCGGCGGCCCGATCAGCAACAGCGCGAGCTTCAGCATGAGCTGGACGAACAGTATCGATGCTAACTTTACGAC
>SEDW01001039.1 GCA_004193325.1 Pseudomonadota bacterium
GACTGGAAACGAGAGAAGTGAAGTCGAAGACGGCTTTATGAAAGACGTTCCGGCTAAACGATTCGGCGAAGCTCAGGAGACAGCCTTCGCTGTCCTCTTCCTCGCCTCCCCCTTCGCCTCTTACATCAACGGCGTTAATCTCCCAGTCGATGGCGGAAGGACCGGTTGTCTATGAAATTTGATGTCTTCTTTTCCATCTGTCAGACCGAAGTGGATGGCTACATGCCGTCCGAACGCGTGATGTTCGAACAATTTTTTGATCAGCTTAAACTCGCTGACCGCTTGGGCTTTGAAACCGCCTGGATCGCCGAAACACATTTGTCCTGTGAAACGCAAAAACAAAACGAAGAGGCCGTCATCCCCCACTTCAAGGGCGAGATAGGTCTCAACACCGATATTCTGCAGATGGCTCACAAAGCCTTCGGCATGACCAAGACGATCAACATCGGTTCCGCGATTCGAAACATTCTCTGCAACGGTGGCCCCCTTGCCCATGCCGAGGCCGTAAAGACCTTTCTCACGCTTCATTCCCTTGACCCCGATGAAAAGCGCAAACTCTTTCTTGGCTTTGCTGCCGGTCGCTTTCCCTTCTCGAATAAGCCGTATGGCATCAAGCCTCGAAACGAACTTGAGACTGCGGCCTGGAACGTGGTGAAAGGCGAGCTCTTCAAACAAGCGACCGAAATCTTTATGCGGGCCCTCACGAATGAGACCTTCAGTTCCAGCGATGTGAAACCCATTTTGATCCACGAAAAGAAATTCCGAGATCCGAAAGATTGGGCGGCCGTCCTCAAGGCCAATGCCTCGGTGCAGTACGAGCAACGGGAGGAAGGCATCGTCATACCTCCCTTCTGGGATTTTGAAACGGTAGGCGTGATTCCTTTTGAAGCGCCGATGGATCTCTTGCAGCTCGTTGTGGGCTCACATGATCCGGCTGTTCAAATCCTTGCGAATGAATATCTGCCGTCATGGGTCTTCAATCTTTCCATCACACCGATGACGACGATCGAAGAGACTCACACGCGGATGGCCAAGCACTTCCACAAAGAGGGTGGGGCCTGGGATCGCTCGTTTATGCCGCGCACCTCTCTGATATTCATCAACGGCGATGACAAGCTCACGCCGGATGAACAACGAGCCAAGGCCAAAGCCGCAGCTCAAAACGCGCTCGAGAATTACTGGCGCGCGATGGAAGGCACTCTCGATCCAAAAAAAGTTGCCGAAGCGGTGGAAAACGCGGTCTATGGCAATCCTGAGGATGTGGCGAAACAATTAATGAATAAATACGATCCGAACGATCGCCTGATGCTCTGGTTCGATTTTAACAATCATGACAACGAAGCCGTGAAGGCTAGCATGGAAGCATTCTGGACCAAAACCAGGCCGCTTCTCTTGAAGGGCAAACAATGATTGATAACAGTTGGGTCCCGCTGGTTGATTAC
>SEDW01000162.1 GCA_004193325.1 Pseudomonadota bacterium
AATATCGGCATTAGTAAAATCGGCTTTTGCGTAGCTGTAAAAAATGCTGCGAAAGAGTTTCGCATCCTTGCCGTCATCTGCAGCATGTAGGGCCGAACCTGTGAAGATGAGGAATGCTGCAGACTGCAGAGCGAACGAGAACGATTTTGAAAGTAAATTCCGCATGAATTCCCCAGACTGTCGAATGGCTCAGGCTCTTACAGAGAGAATACTGCGTAAAAGCTCGCCCAATGCCAAGAGAACTGACTCGACAAATCGAGAACAGTTCAATTATTTCAAAGACATAGCTTAATTTACAGTTTTTCGTGGCTAGTCTTCCCCTCAGCACATTTGCTTACTATAGAGACAGCACGAATCCAAACGCTCGCGAGACAAAAGACAATCACTGACATAATTGTTTCTACCTGGAAACAGTCCTTTTCCAAAAGTGATCTTGTTTATGCGTCGAACTTGCCTTAGAAACCGTCCTGTGTTCGAGACCAAACGCCCTAGGAGTTCCATGATGAAAAAGATTTTGATTGCTCTCTCTCTGTCCTTCGCCGTCTCTTCCGCTCAAGTTCAAGCGGCAGACTGTTCGGGTCTCCCAAGCTGGTCGACGCTGAAAACAGCATTGACCAAAGCTCGCCAGGAAGCGAACGGCGGCCTCAACCTCGACATGTGGGGAACTCTCGTGAATCGCGATGGTGAAGTCTGCGCTGTTACTTTCACAGGCAAATCTCGCTCTCTACAATAAAGAAGGCAAACTCGTCGGCGCACTCGGCGTCAGCGGCGATACCTCCTGCGCGGATCACAACATCGCCTGGAAGACTCGTAAAGGCCTTGCACTCGACTACGTACCTGCCGGTGTAAGCCCAGAGAAAGATGACAACATCATCTATCTTAAGTCGGGCGAAGCAGCAAATGGCTTCAAGCACCCAGGCTGTCTTGGTCCTGAAGCAAAGGTTTCTCTTCCTCCAGTAGCGAAGAAATAATTCTTTCGTTTTATAAAGAATTGCTTTGAGAGAGAGTCGAAAGACTCTCTCTTTTGTTCCATTCTCGAGAGGAGGCTACGACCATTTACATGAACCTACCCAGGCCGTGAGACCGATCCCGTCTCATTAAGCAATACGTCTTTCCACTCGCATCGGTATATATTTTTTGAATCGACATTTCCGAAAAACCAAATTATCCATTCGTTAAAATCCGCCACACATTCGACCCTGTAACGCTTTGACGACAAATTCCACTCCTACACTTGTAATACAAGATAGTACAACTTGGCAGAAGCCTGGAAACTATGCGGCTCTAAGATTGGATGATTTTTACACAATCTTCATCTATAGGCATTAGATGGCCAATTCTTGATTATCTAAAATGCAGTTTAGGGAGGACCGATGAAACGATCCATCATCAGCGCAATCAGTGTTGTGCTGCTCTCTTCTCTCGTCACAGCTCAGGCTCAGGACAGAGAAGGCACCGATACACCGCCACCACCACCGCCGGCTCCGGCAGAGGGACCTGAGGCAGTTACACCTCCTCCCCCTCCTGCACCGCCATCGCCAGAGTCTGCTACAACAGCGGCTCCAGCATCAGCCAAGACTGAGATCATCTCGGTTACGGGTTCACGCATTAAGCGTAAAGATCTCGATGTAGCTTCTCCCCTCACGATCGTCGGTCGCGAAGAAATCGCTAACTCGGGTCTGCAAACTGTTACGGATGTTGTGAAACAACTTCCTTCAGCGGTTGGTAACTCTGTTACTACGAACACGACGAACGGCGGCGGCGGCGGTAGCGGTAACATCGCTCTACGTGGTCTCGATTCGTCTTCGACTCTGGTCCTTGTCAACGGTCGTCGTCTGCCAAACGATGCAAACGGCCAAAGCCCTGACTTGAACTCGATTCCAATCGCAGCCATCGAGCGCATCGAAGTTCTTCAAGATGGCGCTTCTGCTATCTACGGTTCAGATGCAATCGCGGGTGTTATCAACATCATCACACGTACAAACTTTGATGGCGTTAACTTCAACGTCTACATGGGCCGTGCGTCTCGTGGTGACCTTGAGACAAAGAACTACGACTTGGTATACGGTACAAGCAATGACAAGGGCGGCCTCGTCCTCGGCTTGAACTACTATACTCAAGGCAACATCGCCGCTCGCCACAGACTTCACTCCCTACAGTGGTGCAGTCAACGCTTATAACTTCGCTCAAGTCACTGATGCTGTCATGGCTCAGGATCGCAAAAGCGTTTTCCTAAGCGGCGACTACGAGATCAACTCGAGCGTCAAAGCTTTCGTTGAATCGTCTTTCACCAACACACTGTCGAAGTACAACTCCGCTCCAACTCCACTCTTCACGAGTAACGAGACCGGCGGAATTACTGTTGCAGCGGACAACCCATACAACCCGTTTGGCGTTGAGTTGACCGATGTTCGTAAGCGTTTCGTCGAACTTGGGCCACGTGAGCAAGAATCCGATTCAGACACCTTCCGCGTCGTCGCTGGTCTCCAGGGCGAAGTGAAGAAGTGGACCTGGGACGTTTCGGCTAACCACGGTGAGTCGGACATCCGTACAACCAACCGCAACATCATCAACAAGACCAACCTCATGTTGGGCCTTGCTGGTCCTGGCGCTTGTGGAAACCTGGCCAACCTTGGTTGCGTACCGGTTAACATCCTAGGCCCTGCAGGCAGCATCGACGGCGCTCAAGCCGATTGGTTGCGCCTCACAGCCAACGATTTCACAACGTACAAAATGAACTCTTACTCGGTGAACACATCGGGCGAGCTCGCGAAACTTCAATTCGCAACCATCAACATGGCTGCTGGCGTTGAATTCCGCGATGAAGAGTACAAGAACACGACTGATCCGAACTCGGAGAAGTACAACACCATCGGTAACACCAACCAAAAGTCAACAGATGGCGACCGCGCTTCTAAAGAAGCTTACGTCGAATTCTCTGTACCAATGGGCGAAGTTGTCGAAGTTGATCTTGCTGCACGTTACTCGGACTATGACGACTTCGGCGATTCAACCAACCCTAAAGTTGGTTTGAAAATCACCCCAGTCACTGGTTTGACTATCCGCGGTACATACGCAACCGGTTTCCGCGCTCCTTCCCTTCCTGAACTTTACCAAGGTCAGGCCGAAAACTTTGCAGCGGTCCTTGACCCTTGCCAGGTTGAAGGAAACTGTGCTGTTCAAGCCGATCCAGACTTGAATCAGTTCCTTGCTCTTCAAGGTGGTAACCCAGACTTGAAAGCTGAGAAATCGAAATCTTACACTTACGGTATCGCTTACTCTTACCAGAACATCTGGAACGCGAAAGCGGATTACTTTGTAATCAACACCGAAAACGCAATCGATACGAACCCGCAATTTATCGTCGATCAGTTCCGTGCAAACGGTACCTACGCCGACAAAATCACTTTGGATGCTGCTAACAACATCACCCAAATCGAAGCGATCGCATTGAACCTTGCCTCACGTAAGATCAAAGGTCTTGACCTTGCTACGGACTACACCATCCGTAACACAGCTTCAGGCACATGGTCTCTCAACGTTCTTGCCACTCACTTCATCGACTATCAAAACCAGGCAGACGCTTCTTCTCCTTTCGAGAACGTCGTTGGCAAGTATGTTGATGCAGCGAACGGCGGCCGGAGAACGTCGTTGGCAAGTATGTTGATGCAGCGAACGGCGGCCGTGGATCGATTCCAAAATGGAAAGGTCTAGCAGCTATCGATTGGACTCTTGCAGGCGTCGATGCTGGCGTTCAAATGAACTACACCAGCCACCTCTATGCCGGCGAAGATTTCGACATCAAAAACCTCGACGCTTGGAGAACTTATGATCTCCACGTAGGTTACGACTTCAATGCAGCAGGCAAAGTCACCCTCGGTATCGACAACGTTACCGACAAAATGCCTCCTGTTACAGATGCTGCGTTCAACGATAACATCGATGCACGTACTCACAACCTGATTGGTCGTTTCTACTACGCGCGTTACGGTGTTCAGATCTAATTTGAATCTCGACCTAGCGTATACGGGAAACCCCCAGGAGTTTTTGCTCCTGGGGGTTTTTCGCGTGATGGAAGGAGGCTATTTCTTAAAGAAGTAAGCACCGTGAGGCTGAAAGCCGAGGAATTCCAATGTCAGATTAGGCAATCGCTTATCGTTCTTTAGATCATAAAAAATCAGGCCTTTTCCCGCTGCACAAAATCCCGTAAGACAGGCGCTCGACATTACGGACAAGGTCTCCGAATCATTGAATTGAAGATTGTCGTTGGTCTCGAATAGATCATACATGGTGCCGTGACTACCGACTGGTTTCATGGAAGCATTGCCCTGGATATCGCTCATCATCACATGAGTTGAGCTCACCGGAGTGCTCGTATGCTGAATTTCTATAAATCGACTCAGTTTATTTAAGGCGAAACGAGCTCCGCTGAAAGTAGCCGGCGATCCAAACTCTTTTATTGCCATTCGCTGAAGATCGACGGTGACGAAAGCTCCTAACGACCGTGGGCGAATAGGTGATCCAGACAGATATACGAAATTATTCTTAGCATCCCAGGACACACTCAGTAGAGGAGAATGCAGATCCGGCGTTCCTTCCAATTTCACGGTACCGACGATTTTAAACGTCTCCTTATCCACTATCGTTAATTCATTGGCGTTTGCAAGGAGCAGCTGCGTGTCAGTCATTGTCCACACATCTGCGTCTGCACTAAGCGAACGACCGAACTTCCCTGTCTTTGGGTTAAGCTCTGAAACCACATTGTCTGCGATAAAGTAGCCTTGGGAAACAGTGTCTATAGCAAACCCATTCCCTTCCGGTACATCCACCGCAGTTTCCACGGTCCCATCGACGGATTTGATCGTATACAATTTTTTGGAACTAAGAACGTACATTCTATCAAACTTCGAACTCAAGAAATTTCTTACCAGACCAGGGCTTTTGTGAGGCGGTGGAATGTCGATCGAAGCGATTTTACTAGGCGCATTGTTGAGCCTAATTAACTGCGAAGGCCCCTTCGCGTTATACACCAGAAGTGTTTCAGGACCGCTTGACAGGACGAGTTCGCCTTCGGGTGCACCGTTATCTTCGGCTTTTAGATGGGACACGTCCAGAGATCTAGTAGTCTTGCATGCTGAACTCAAAGATGCCACGCATACAAAACTCGATAATACCGCTTGAAATTTTTTCACGAAGAACCTCCTTTTCATTGACGGAATTTTTTTGCTAAAGGCGCAACATTTCTTTTGTAAGCGCCGCAATCATTTTACCATGCTAGGTATTCAGGCAGCTATGTGTCCCAACATATTTGCTTTCGCTGATTTCAAAATAATCGAACGCACGCGGATCTGAAAAGATGAAGGAAAGTGACTTAATCGCGGGGCATTTGCAAACATTGGAACGTTCATGATATGCAAAAAAAGCTATTCGTGCAGCTTTGATAGCAAACAAGATTTTATAATTTTACGAAAAATGCCTGGTCCGCCGCCTACCAGTTCTGCAAAAACTTGAGTTCTGTTTATTTGCAAATCCCTTAGGCACCCAAAGCTTTTGACCCGTAAGTGGCTCACAAGGTTCAAGTGCTATGTAAATAGCGTCTAGAACTCTCGAGCCAACATCATAATAAAAAAAGCACGCGTATATTTTACTAATTTTTAGCTCACTCTTTTAACTACGACACCCGATAATGACTCTAGATAACTATTTTCGGGAGCCCTATGCATCTTACATCCTTTGTCTTTGTAGCTAGCCTGGCCTTGTCCCAGTCGTGCAATCTATCGAATGCTGCGGCTTCGAAGTCGCAGGCGAATAACGAAAAGAAAAATGTCGGTACGACTACGGTCGAGCGTCCAGCAAGTAGCGTTAGCATTAGTAACGCTGCAATTAAAACGACAATGCATGTTGTCCAGCAAGGATTGTGTCAGCAGTTAGACTTTACCAAAGTGGTGGCAATCGACATTTCGATGAAGTCCGGCACGTGCCCCCCAAATACTTTGATTGATGGAAAAACTGTTGATAAAACCGGAACTTGCCCGACTTTTCAAGATGGCGAGACGATGAGAACGTTTGTGACCTACGGCGAGCCTTTAGATGCTGAGACTTTCGGTAAATATTGTAACGAGATGACCATGGCCTATCTCGAACCTAATAGTGGAATTGAGCTAAAATAATTCCTCATCGGATTTCGGAGGCAGAATGACCTCATGTTCTGCTTCTTTTTCTCGTCGATCGGTGTCTCTGGGATAGGAGCGTTATGAAAAATGTATTAAGAACAGGTCTCTTCGCCGCTTCTGCAGGCGCAATTTTGCCACTAATCGTGAATTGTTCAGGGCAACCCGCCGCTGTAAAACGAAAAATTGCAGCCGAAGCGAAGACCAATGTTCAATTACCTGCTGAATCGAACGGAGGAGACTCTACGATTCAGCCTGGTACTCCACCGAATACCCAAACGGTTCCTCCCGACCCTATCAGCTCCGTCGGCGTTCCTGTACTCCCAACGCCTCCATCTGAGATAAATCCTCCCGATCCTTCAACAGAGGGCGACGGAGATTTTATTCTTAACGCGACCTACACGGTAGCACCAGAGACGCTTGAGCCCGCTCCCAAACTCCGGGGAAGCTGGATCAAATTTTCGATGAAAGCATCGGACAGTAAGATTTTTAAAGGAACTGATAGTTATCTGAAGCCTATGAACCCGGACTTCGTTCGTGACAGTTGGCTCTACTTACCCGTTGGTTATGATGGCATATCTGAGCTGCCGTTCATGGTCGTCGGCGATGGTGGTTGGGCCACGCACCAAGAAATTTTACGCAATTCGATCGACAATTTGATTCACGCGAAAAAGATTCCGCCGATGGCGCTAATTCTTGTCAATCCCGGTACGAACGATCCAGCTCAAGGACCGAATAGCCAAAGAAGTTGGGAATACGATAGCGTTAACGATAGTTTCGTCACCTGGATCGAGACTGAAGTTATTCCCCGCATTACCAAAGACTATAACGTGAAACTTACAAACGATCCGGAAGGACGAGCGGCGATGGGCGGCAGTTCGAGTGGAGCAATGGCCTTTACGATGGCCTGGTTTCGCCCCGATCTCTATCATCGCGTTTATACTTATTCAGGCACCTTTGTGAATCGTATCACGACGCCTGAACATCCGTACGGAGCTTGGGATTATCCGAGCTTTTTAATCAAAGACTCCGAAAAAAAGCCGATTCGCGTCGTACTGGAGGCGGGTGAGAATGACAATCTAATCACAGCCCGAATCTATAATGATTGGTTGCTCGCCAATCGCACGATGGCTCAAGTCCTCAAAGCCAAAGGCTATCATTATCGATTTCAGTATGCTCCGGGTGCCAAACACATCGACCGACGTGTGCAAGCTCAGGAGATGCCGAATAACTTGATTTGGCTCTGGCGCGGCTACCCAATTCCAAAATAACGTCCAAATACGCAAATGTCTTAACAAGGAGTTTGATAATGAAGAGTTCGCTGGTCATGATATCTCTAAGTATTTTACCGTTCGCTTGTGCAGAAAAAAAATCGAATTCTAATGTCGTCGCGAAAACTTTGTCAGTCGAGCAAAGTTCGAACTCGGGAAAAGCTACTCCGGACAAACCATCTGCAAACCCTGCAGGCGCGGCAGGAGCCCCTGCTACAGATAAACCGGAGACTGATGCTAGTCCGGTGAGCGATAATCTTGATCAAGACCCAGCTGCGATAAAAGCCGCAGAATTTGCTAGTTTGGAAATTGGAAAAAAAATCGATCCTAATTCAGGATCGAGATTTGCGGGCGCAACCTATAACTCGAAAGATGTTGTCGGGTCGGCGACTGTCTATTCCATCTTCGTGGTTATTGAATTCAAATCTACTTCACGCGGTTTCCTAGTCGAAGTTTCCCAAGATTCAGTCGGCTTACATTTGCTAAGCTATAAGGAAGGCTACTTAGGAAAATAACAGCTATGACGGCAGAACACTGCGGAATAAGAAATAGCCTGGTGGCATCAAAGACCGCCGGGCTCCTTCGCTGAACGCTGTATATTAACTCGCTCTCATACGATTCTTTTACGTTCAGCCATTTATTTTTTAGATTCACATTCACTCTTGGTGAAGGACTTGAGGAGAAGAGGCAATGCAGGCGTACCTTGGAAAATGATATCTAACTTGATGTCACATTTCTCAACGTTGCTGAGATAAGTCTTTAAAGCGGTGCATACTGCTGCATCTTCACAAATCACTTTCGCAGTGTCTCGAAGAATCAAATCCTCTCCCTTGATCGCGATCACATGTTTCAAAACGCTTATAGCATAGCCTGGATGACTCAATTCTATTGTTTTACCAGCTTCTGCAGGAGTTGCGCTTATGATCTTCAGCACAGGGCGAGGAGTACCCGAAAAATCCGCTGGCATGTGTTCCGGAGACACGCCCAGTCCCAGCGTCACTTCATAGGTTTGAGTCCAAGAGTGCTCAAGCTTTCCCCAATCAATTCCTGGAACGTAAATTAATTTTCCGTCCCTCTTTACGATCTCACATGGAAAAGGAAGAGCCTCTCCACCATTACAAATAGTAAAGCCTGCTTCGATTGTATAGATATCAGGATTTTCGACAGGGTCTTGCTCGTTTCCATTGTTCTTTGCCTTATCCTCAAGCACAGCTTTTTTAGAGTCGACGCTTTCGACACCAGCCGCTGTTCCAAGATCACCGCTAGTAGCCGCTTTCGAATTAATGTCAGGTTTTGATACTTTTGAACAAGCACCGCTGACTGTGAGAATCAGAACCGATACTTTGCATAAATTTTTCATAATGGCTTCCCCAGGATATTGTTGAACAACGGCGTTATCGGCTTTTACGCATCAGAAATAAAAACAATTCCATCATTTTCGTAAACAAGCGTATTCGGAAAGAATAGGCTTGTGTATCTAAGCTGTTAACTATTAGATCGATCCGTGGCAATTCTGTTCCCAAGTCAACATTTAAATTCTCCTTTTAAGCGATGGCGGTGCGAACGATGGCACTGGTTAAACGGAGAAAAGCACTATCATTTTTTCTCGTAGACCCGAACGTAGTCAACCCACATCTTTTGATTGGGCAGCCGAGGATCCACCCCTTTGCTACCGCCCCATGCCCCACCGATGGCGAAATTGAAGATGATATGGAATGGCTTTGCAAAGGGATAATTCTCTGAACGAGAACTGCTCTTTTGGAGAGTGTAATATTTTGTATCGTCAACTAACCAGTCGATATGATCTTCAAACCATTCCACAGCGTAGACATGGTAGCCACCCGGGAGATTCGCAACAGTCTTACTGCCGCTCCGGCCGTTGACTCCATTGAAATCAAGTGTATGTGTAGTGCCATGGACAACATCAGGGTCAAAGCCAACTTGCTCGAAAATATCGATTTCTCCACAGTTAGGCCAGCCTTGGGTTTGATCCTCGGGCATCATCCAGAAGGCAGGCCAAGTCCCAAGAGCTGAGGTGACTTTAAATTTCGCCTCGATGCGACCATATTTCCACGATCGTTTGCCTTGGGTGGTAAGGCGTGCGGACGTATATTCCATTCCGTTGTAGTTATCCTTTCTTGCCTCAATCACCAACTGACCGTCTTCGATTCGGGCATTTTCGGGTCGATTTGTGTATCCCTGCAGCTCATTATTCACTCGACCAGGCTTCCATATCTCGAAGTTCCAGGACTTTTCATCAATTTTTGTCGAATCGAATTCGTCGGACCAGACAAGTTTCCACCCCTCCCTATCTCTTGGATCTACCGTTGGCTCAACTTGTTCACCCTCAGAGCCTCCCGTTTGAACTGTAGGGCCTCCTGTCGATGTTTCAGTATTCACCTGGGCCGGGTCCTTCACTTTAGAGCCTGGGACCTTAACGGAATCGATTGACTGTTCTTTCTCTTTTGCCCCGGCCCCAGTATGAGAGAAGACAACCTTCTTTGGCGAGGGGTTGCAGGCTAGACAAAGACATGACAAGAGGCTACCCATAATCAAACGCATGGCTTCTCCTTACTGGAACAGTCAACTGTCGTAACTTTTTTTAAAAGAATAAATTTTGTGATGGTGGTCTGTCTATATTCTTACACTTTGCTCTTCGGCAGGCGACGAGAAACTTTTAAACATTTAGCTGATTTTTTTATCCTTTCTCACCGAAGCGAAGCAGAAGAAGTGAATGCATATCGCTTTTTTTAAAGATGTGCAAAAGTTCTAGCGCCTCGACCACTCGAGTAGCAGTTGACTGCTTTGAAAGTCCTGGCTAGATTCGGCCTAACAATCAAAGGAGACCCCCATGAAAATAATCTTTTCATTTCTACTGACCGCAAGCGTGCTTCTGACCAGCAAAGCCCAGAGTGAACCCAAAATCCTCTATGTCGGCGATTCGATAGCGGTGGAGACATCGGACACCGTTGCCTGGTGGTCTCATAACTATATAGGCGCTACAACTACGCGCGCTATGTTTGGTGGCCTCACGAGCTGCATGCAAAATCTTGGCAGCGAGAAAGATGCATATTATAAAAAATATTACGCAGATGCGGTTAAGGCAACCCAGCAAATCACCACAGCAGCAAACGAGGCTGGTATTCCCCGTCCTAAGATTATGTGGGTCCTACGCGGTCCAACAATCGGATCCGATCAGGCCAAACGTATTAATAGCCAGTACCTCGAGATCGCAGCAGCGAATGGCGATCTGACCTCGGATGCCGGGGCCGAAGTATCAGCTGCAGCCTATCCCGACGCAGACTATGAAAAAACTCGATATGAGTTCACCAACTTTGTGCCTTGCAGCGCATTTGAAACATCGGTTGGCTATTGTACAGACATAGACAAGGGCCTGACTCGCATTCATCGTGACGGCGATGGCACTCACTATTGCCTCGGTAAGATGAGCGGCTTTTCCTGCTCAATACCTTCTCCCGGAATTCTTCGTTATGGCATGCGCATCGCACAGGACATTCAGGCTGCACTGAAACCTTAAGTACATGCCTGTAGGGCCTAAACTCCAACGAATCACATGCCGAAATCCTACCCACTTCGAAGGTAAAAAGCTGGGGAAGCAATTCCCCAGCTTTAAGTGATTTGCGTACAAAGCGAACGTCATTGGTGCTCAGCTTCGGAGGGCATTTTTTCCATTGAGTACGTAACGAGTTAAATCACTCAGCGATGCGAAGATTGGTGATCTTTGGGGCTCCAAGTTTGAAGTCAACCTGGGCATCGAGGTCAGACTTGTTCGGAGTGATAGTATAGCTGACGTGGTTTCCACCAGAAAGAATCTGGAAATCCGATATTCTTCCTTCTACTGGGTAGCGGATATAGCTCGCTGTTGAGGTGTGAGCTAATCTGTTGACTACGGTAAAGTAGAGGTCAAAGAAGAGAGCTTGGGGCTGGATTTGAATCGAGTTCACCGATTTGATAGTGATTTTGAAGCTACCGTCTTCCTGGCGATCATACTTCACGGATATTTTTGGTGATGTCTGGACTTCGCCTATGGCCGTGAATTTTCCAGTGAGGACCGCGGAATTCATGACCTTAGGTTTCTTGTTAAGATTGAAAGTGATAATGCCGGGGTTTCCACCAACGGCCGAGCAGTTTGTACCAAGACCTGGTCTCTCGTCACCGAAAAATAACATCGGCTCTGAACTTTGAGCTTCGCCACCATCAAACACAGCGTTGACAATCACGTCGCAGGCAGAATCATAGAGCCTCGCGTCGACTGTCATTTCCAGTTTGCCGCTCTCAGCATCTGGGTTTTGTTTCCAGACTGGAGCGTACGAAGTGTTTTCGATATAAAGCGCACTCATGTTGTTAG
>SEDW01001040.1 GCA_004193325.1 Pseudomonadota bacterium
TGACGCTTGCCTTGAATCAATTCCAGGAATTTCTTCTTGTCCTGAACCAATGCATAGAGCTCTTTATAAGCATCGCGAATTTTCATGCCGCGATCGATGTAGTCGTGAAGTTCTTCGATCGTAAAAGGCTTTTTGAGGTAGCCGTCCGCTTTGGCGCCAACTGTTTCCTTTTGATCTTCATCGAGGAGGGCTCCACTGATGAGGAAGACTGGAATAGTCGGGTCGAAGTTTTTAATCTTTTTCATCAGTTGAAGACCATCGATGCGGGGCATACGAATGTCACTGATGACAAGGTCGATCTCTTTGGTTTTGAGTGCTTCCACTGCATCTTGGGCGCTATGAACGACCAGGACTCGCGAAAAGAACTTGTTCAAGTGAATCTTGAAAAATTTGAGAAGAGTATCGTCATCGTCCACGACAAGAATGTGGGATGATCGGTTGTAAACGCGATCTTGTATAGTCATGGTCAATACTCCTGCTCAAAACATCTGAGAGACTTCATCTCTTCATCGGCCCTTTTCATAAAGTCTTAAGTGAAAGGCCAGATAAAGACCGTAGTTTCGCTCCAGCCTACTGGTATAAGCGGCTGTCACGAATCGATTGTATCTGAATATTTGCCAAATTCTTTAATTCCTGATCCTGGGCCTGCAGGACGTCGTAGTAGAGCTGGAGGGCAGTGGTCTTATCCTTGAACTCGTCCTGAAGAAGGCTCGCCAGCTGATAGCGGGCGAGTGAGTTCAAAGGAGCGATCTCCATAGCTCTCTCTAAAGATCCCTTGGCAGCAGTGACGCGACCTGTCTGACGGAAGAGGAGGCCCATGGTGATGTGCGCCTCAGGGTTCAGGGGCTCGAGTTCACAGGCCTTCTTCAGATCGTTTTCCGCGAGGGCGTATTCGCGGCGCTGCATCGATAGCTGAGCACGATTGACGAGAGCCGGTACAAAGTTCGGGTCCTGCTCGAGGGATTTATTGATCCAGTCACGTGCCTCTGGCAGGTGACCTACCTTAAGATTCATCACGGCGAGGAGATTGAGGAGTCTAGGATCATTGCCGTCCTGATCGAGGCCGCGCTTGATCACGAACTCCGCGAGATCGTTCTTGCCGCTTTCGAGATAGGATTGTGCGAGAGCCGCATAGGCGAGCGAGAACTTGGGCTCAGCCTCAATAAGGTCGGTAAGAATCTGGTGCCCCTGACCTTTGTTCTGGCCCTTGATGTAGGCCTGTGCGAGCGCATAGCGATAGCGGATGGTGTAGTCCTTCGCTGGTCGCTCGGTCTTCTCCAGAATCTTTTTCACTGAAGTCAGATAGTCGAAGCTTCTTTCGACATCATTCTCAGCCAGATAAATGTGGGCCATCTCAAGCTGGGCATCGAGTTGATTCGAATCCGCTTTGAGAACGTCCTGGTAAAGTGCGATCGATTTCGAGCGTTCGCCAATTGCGAG
>SEDW01001041.1 GCA_004193325.1 Pseudomonadota bacterium
GATGTCTATCAGATCGGCCTCGGCAAGGCGGATATCACGGGCGCTCTATCTGGACGGAGCATGCTTGGTTATGCCGATCCACTTCAAAGGTCCCAAGGTTTGCACATGCGGCTCTGGAGTCGGGCGCTGTATCTGAAAGAGGTCTGCTCGCATACGAAAAGCGTTATGGTGATCGCTGACCTCGGTCTCATCTTTGCCAATCTGAAAGATGAGGTTTTAAAAAAACTCGATCACAGATATCCCGGTGTTTTTCATAGCGGCGACGTGATGATTTCAGCCACGCACACCCACTCGAGTGGCGGCGGCTACTCCGCCCATGCTCTCTACAACATCACTACCCTGGGCTTTGATCAGAACGCTCTGGAAGGGACGGCTGATGGCATCGCGCAATCGATTGTCAAAGCCTATGAAACAAGCTTTCTGGGCGGAATAGAGTTTCACAAGGGCGAGTTGAAGGGCGCGCAATTCAATCGTTCCATCGAAGCCTATTTGCAGAATCCTAAAGCGGAACGCGATTTGTATGGGAGCGACGTCGATCGCGAGATGCAGATGCTCGTCTTGAAAGATGAGCAAGGCCGGGCGAGGGGCAGCTGGAATTGGTTTCCTGTGCATGGGGTTTCCCTTTCGGCCAAAAATCGTTTACTGAGCGGGGATAACAAGGGGCTCGCGGCCTATCAGCTCGAGCGGGTGAATTCGCGGGACGGTATCGATTTTATCGCAGGCTTTGTGCAATCCCATTCTGGGGATGTTTCGCCTTACGAGATGGACGATCAGACTGAAGACTTTCTGAGGAATGAACAATCCGCCGCCAAACAATACCTAAAGGCTGAGGAGCTGTTAGAATCTCCGGGAAAACGCTTGAGTGGACCTCTGCAAGGAATTTTGAAAACTTTTGATTTGCGAAACCGCATTCTCAGCCGTGCCCCTGACGACAAGGGGCCGCTTCGCAAAACCTGCGAAGGAACACTCGGCGTGACGTTTGCCGCCGGGACCGAGAATGGGCGAGGGCTTACGATCTTTCACGAAGGAACCGTCTATGGCCGGGATTGGCCCCGATGGACTCTTATTCCTGAGGAACAGGACTGCCAGGCTGAGAAAGTGATTCTCCTCCCGACAGGTCTGATGAAGCCCTATGCCTGGACAGCGAATGTAGCGCCTTTTCAAATCTTAAGGATTGGTTCGCTGGCAGTGGTGGCCGTGCCTTTTGAGATGACAACGATGGCTGGCATGCGCCTCAAGAAAACTATGCTTGCCGCCCTCAAGGATCAGGGCATCGAAGACGTTGTCATCAGCGCATTGGCAAACGACTATCTGCATTATGTAACGACCCGCGAGGAATATGCTGCACAGGCTTATGAAGGCGGGTCGAACCTGTTTGGTCCCTGGTCGCTCGATGCGTATCTGGACATTCTTGATCAGCTCGCTCACGAGCTAGGGCGT
>SEDW01001042.1 GCA_004193325.1 Pseudomonadota bacterium
CCGTGCATCCTCGGCCGACAATGGAGAAAGATTGAGACGAATGGTCGAGGCTTTCAAATCACGGAGTTTGGTGACGATGTCCTTCGACAAACCGAGGAGCTTGAAGGTAGAAACGCTGGAGTCGAAAAGAACGACGCTTGCCCGTTGGCTTGCCGAACGATCAAAACTCAGGACCGCACCAGCCTCGGCTTTGATTTCGGTTCTTTTGATAAGCTTTTGCAGATCATCATTCTGGCTTTCCCCAAAGGACAAAAAGCCTTTCCAGTCCTTACTTCCCTTCACGAAGGGATAGACGTTAACGAGAGCGTCAAAGGCGCTGTCGTTGGCTTTGGTGGCGGCTAGAGTCAGCTTATAACGTTCTTTTGACATACAGTAGGCTCCTGACACTCTTTCGTAGGCTGAGGACAGCATCTTGGTCTATACTGCTACCCGTGCCAACCGATTTTCGTTCGAGGATTTCATGGAACGTCCCGTTCGCTCTCTTAAAACGGAGCTCTTCAGCCCAACCAGGACTAGCATCCCCCAACAGCTCGGCTGCGCATTGCAGCAGAAGAGAAGCTGTTGCGATGGTATTGGCTACCGTCTTAAGGCGAACGGCTCTTTGACTCAGGCGATAGTGTGCGAGTGCGTTATGGAATGCCAAAGTTGTTTTGGACTCAATCGACGCATGGTCGATGGTGTGTCCAAACCTTGTCATACGCCAGCGCCTTCCCGTGTTGCCTCCTTGATCAACGCGGCCTGTTTACCAGCTCGCTACTGCACGGCCAAACTCAGTTCATTCACGAACTTTTCGGGTAACGGTAACGAAGTCGTGCAAAGACTTTCGCAATGGACCCGTGAATTCGATATTGAGAATCCCAAAGGCCTTATCCTCGGCGGGAACGTCGGTGTAGGTAAGACCTATCTACTCGCTGCCGTGGCCAAGACTTTTGCCAACAAAGGCATCAGTGTTCGCTTCGTCGATTTCTTTCAGCTCCTCCTCGAACTGAAAGCCGGCTATGCGCAGGATAAAAACGATTCGCGTGTATTGAACGAAGCTATTGCCGTCGATGTTCTCTTTATCGATGAGCTCGGTAAAGGGCGTAACAGTGATTGGGAATTGTCGATTCTCGATCAGCTCGTCATGGGCCGCTATAATCAAAACAAAGTGATGATCGCCTCGACCAACTATGATTTCAAACCGAGCGATCGTGTGCAGATGACCAATGGCTCGCTCGATAATGAGAAACGCCCGGGTTCATTTGAACTCGACCGTTTTGAAAGCCTTGAGCAGCGAATCGGCGCCCGTATCTATTCGCGTCTGATTGAAAGCTCGGATCTCATCGAACTCACCGGCGAAGATTTTCGTAAGAGAAATCTCCAAGAAAAAATCCAGCCGACTCGTGGCGTCAGGAGATAGGCTTGGTGAAGGCCACGAGTAGCTGCGTCCTACAAAACCTC
>SEDW01001043.1 GCA_004193325.1 Pseudomonadota bacterium
GATGACTTCATTTTTGAGAACGAAATCGGCAAACGTTGAGCTCGTCATGGATCTCTTCCTTACGCATTGTTTGCGCGAATCCTACACCATGGATTCGAAAGACTAAAGGCCATGTTCTCACGCTCGGAATTGAGGCTGGACGAGCTTGTATGGAATTGGAAATTCGAACAAAAATGAGGCCTTATATTTGGTGCATAAATAAATTGTATCCAATTCATCGCGGCAAATATATGAAATCAATAATGATTAATTTTATTCATGGTCCATTAAGGCATGCTTTCTCAGGGATTTTCTTCCTATGAACCCTCTTTTATGAAAAACTAGATCAGTATTTTTCCGGGCTCTCCTTTCCTTAGTTCTACACGTTCAGGAGTCGAACCGCATGGCGAGTAATCTCACAAGAAATCCCAATCTCGATCTCAACAGCAGCGTTTCGCCAGCGGGTGAGGGCGAGGGTTGGCGGAAAAATATGGGCCGTAATAAGCTTAGTTTTCCGAGAGATGTGAGCTGGTGGACTGGGCCGAATCCTTTGGCCCAAGGCAAAGAGGCCATTCACGGACTGCCGATTCCCAATCTGAATACCTGCACCCGAGCGGAGGTACAGGCCTACTTCGATAATGGCTGGATGCTCACGGAGCTGCTCTTTGCATGTCTTGTGAACGAAGAAGGCTTTTATCGCCCCCCATACCATAACCTTCGTCATCCATTGGTTTTCTACTATACCCATCCAGCCGTACTCTACGTCAACAAACTCCATGTTGCGGGTCTGATTGGCTCGACCGTGCATCCTTACCACGAGCGACTCTTTGAAACCGGCGTTGATGAAATGAGTTGGGATGACCTCTCCAAAAATGAAATGGAATGGCCCGACCTCGAGCATTGTCATAACTACCGGAAAGAATGTTATGGCCTCGTTTCGAAACTCATCGCGACCCACAAGGATCTCGCAGAGGGCCATGCACCGATCACTCCCGAATCTCCACTTTGGGCCCTCGTCATGGGCTTTGAGCACGAGCGAATTCACCTGGAAACGTCTTCCGTCCTCATTCGGGAACTGCCAGTCAATCTCGTGAAGCGACATCCAGGATTTCCTGCTCTGCATCCTTCGGCGAAAGCTCTCGATGACAAGACTGTCTGGAAAAATCCCAAGGAAGGCTCTGAGTATCCGGCCAATCCTTTTGTAAAAAAGACTTCGACTCAAGTTGTGATTGGTAAGGATCTCGACTTTCCAACCTTTGGCTGGGACAATGAATACGGTCATCGCGAAGCGCAGGTCAAAGACTTTGCCGCGAATCGTCAGCTCGTCAGCAATGGCGAATACTATGAGTTTGTTAAAGACGGTGGCTATCGCGATCAGAAATACTGGTCGGATGAAGGCTGGCGCTGGCGAACCTTCCGCAACGTGAAATGGCCAAGCTTTTGGGTGCCGGTTGG
>SEDW01001044.1 GCA_004193325.1 Pseudomonadota bacterium
GCGTTTACTGCCCATGAGTTCGTGCCATTCATCAACGACGACGGCCTTGAGATTTTTAAAGAGTTCGGCGGAATCACTGTAGCTCAATAAAAGCGCCAGACTCTCAGGAGTTGTGAGGAGAACGTGGGGGAGACGCTTGCGCTGTTTGGCTCTCACCGAAGCTTTCGTGTCCCCTGTCCTGGTTTCGATAAGAAGGGGCAGCTCCATTTCTTCGACTGGCAAACGAATGGATTTCTCAAGATCTCGAGTCAGCGCGCGCAAAGGGGTGATGTAGAGGAGCTGAAGGCCAGGCTCCTCTTTGCCAATGTGAGCGAGGAGACCAAAAAACGCTGCGTAGGTCTTGCCTGCGCCCGTGGGCATCTGCAAAAGGCCGCTCTCGCCTTTATCGACCGCTTCCCACATGGCCAGCTGATGAGCGAGAGGCTTCCAGCCCCGGCCCTTCATCCAGGCCTTGAGGCGGCTGCGCATGTCATCTGCGGTCCAGGAGGGAATAGGATCGGCTTTAGACCTCGAGCGTGGGGGCATTCAATAACTCCATCGCTGTTGCCAGCGTGTCGGCCTCTTCCATCTTTTTGTCGAGACGTTCTCTGAGAATCCTTGGAAACCTCACGGCGATCCCGGCTTTGTGTCTCGGTGAGAGTTGAATGCCCTCGAAGGCGATTTCAAAGACTTTATGAGCTTTCACAGAACGTACAGGACCGAACTTCTCGAGCGTGTTTTTGCGAATCCAGGCGTCGAGTTTATTGATCTCTTCATTCGAGAGCCCGGAGTAGGCCTTGGCGAAAGGCACGAGTTTATCGTCCTTCCAGAGACCGAAGGTATAGTCGGTATAAAGGTTAGCGCGTTTCCCATGACCGGCCTGCGCATAGAGCATCACGGCGTCGAGAGTCATGGGATCGATCTTCCACTTCCACCAGTCACCTTTTTTACGGCCCATCTGATAGACGCTCGACCAGCGTTTGAGCATCAGTCCCTCAACTCCACGGGAGCGTGATTCCCCCCGGAGTTCGAGGAGTTTTTCCCAAGAGTCCATGTTGATCAAAGTCGACGAGCGGAGAGAGGGATGTTTGAGTTCGTCGACTATCGTATCGAGGGCCAGTCTTCGCTCGCGGAGAGGCTGGTCGCGAATATCGGTGTTATGGACCTGCAGGCAATCGAAGGCGTAGAACACGACGGGATTTTCTTTAACCATCTTGTCCGAAACTTTTTTGCGCTGTAGACGTTTTTGCAAATCCGCGAAGGCACGGACTTTGTCATTGGCAAAGGCGAGGATTTCTCCGTCGAGCACGGTGCCGTCTGCGAGGGACTTGCCGAGTTCAATGAGTTCGGGAAAGCTCTGGCTGATCAATTCTTCGCCGCGTGACCAGATGGCCACCTGGCCTTCGCGCTTGACGATCTGGGAACGAATGCCGTCCCATTTCCATTCCACAGC
>SEDW01000163.1 GCA_004193325.1 Pseudomonadota bacterium
TTCGAGGCGATCTCGTTGAGCAGACGGATGGCGAACATGAGCGTCGTTTCGTTGTTCGCCTTCGCTGCCTCATAAGAGACGGTAATGAGATTAAGGAAGTCTTCAATCGGTTTCTCGCTACCTTGAACCGGACTGTTCCCAAGACGTTTCAAACTCTCCGCCAATCCGCGAAGACCAATATCCTGACTCAGATAGAGGAGCCAGACCGAGCTCGCGGCCGGCAGATTCGAAAAGAAAGCTTCGTAGTTACCAAGACGCTGAAGAACCTTGGTCGAAGTCGAGCCATCAAGAATTGGAGTATGCCTCAGGTAAGCCTTAACAATCTGTTTGGGATCCTGGTTGCGCTGTGCTTTCGCCCAGCGAAGTTCGGAGGGAATCGCCTTCAGTGCGGGACGCAGCATTGGGTTTTTACCCATTTTAAGCGTATGACTCAGACTTGTATCAAGCCAGGACTTTGGCCAGCGAAGAGTCGACGGGTAGGACGAGCAAAATTGTTTGGCCTCCGAAGAACTGTCGCTGATTCCCATGGCGGACAGCATCTCGCTGCTGTCCCCATCCGGCAGCATCGAACAAAGGCTGGTGGCAAAGCGATCCTGAACAAATTTTCGATACTGGTCAAAATTCGAATATTGGAAAGGACAAGCGGCTGCCTGCCAGCTCTGGCCGTTTTTCTGCGGGCAGTAGTTAGCAAATCCAATCGATGGCACAAAAAATTGTTTCCCACGATTCTCTAAGATCGGACTGACGAGACCGAGTTGAAGAAGAAGCTTTTCGTGATCGGAGAGCTTCTCCGCATCAGCGGCGTCGAGCAGGCCCTGACTCACAAGCACAGGGGCCGTTGCCTGAAGGGTCAATTCATTTCGAATGACGTTGGCATCGGGAGCAATGGAATCCCGCAAAGCCTGAAGACTTGTTAGACGCGGGCTGGTGCTCTCGTTCTTCGCAATCCAGAACGTGGTCCAAGGATGATCGCTTCCGCCCAAAGAACTTGGCCCCGACAGTGAGCGAGGCGCCTGACTCTTGGGATTGACGTTAGTCTCCGGCTGGGCGTTGACCAAACTCCCTGCAGGAATCTGGGCCATTTCCTTAACAAACTGCTGGCCCATAAAAAGGGGCAGCATACGCGCTTCCTCGACAGTCAAGGCTTGACGATCAAAGAGCTGGACTGGGAGTGAGGCGCTGGAAACGGTCTGACTCGCCACGAGAGCGGAACGATTTGGTAACCACTCATCGGTCATCCAGCGGCGGAACTCTTCTGCTTCGCCTATCGGAAAGGAAGAGGTCGCCAGTGCGAGCTGCTCTTTGTAACGGGCGCGCAGGCCAAGGCCGGCCTCGGTCTCATCGTAGAGGAGAGAGAGCTTCAAAGCATCGCCGCTCGTTTCAGTCTTGCCATCGCGGCCAAAGCTTATTGTGTTTTTGGTACCGCCCAGCCAGGGAAGACTGATCTTCTCAGCTTCTGGTTTAAAGCTACCCGCCGGACTACGGAACTGAGCATTCAGCGAACGAAGAGGAGACGCAATCTGAGCCAGATCACGTTTCATGATTTTTGAATTGGGGTGGCTTGCGAGCCAGTCTTTTTGCAATTGATCGAGACCAAAGAGTTTGGCCTGGGCCTGATCCGCCGCACCCTCAGGATAAAGGCCAAAGATGAGGCGCGCTAACTGCGGGTCGGCATCGGAATAATACCACTGCTCAATCGGATCGCGGTCAGGGAAAACATGAGCAAAACTTTGCTCGAGACTCGAGAGATCTAGAAGAGTTCGATCGAGCGATATTTCGAGCCAGTTCATAGGGAGGTGACTGGGATAACGGGCCGACATCGACGCTTCGTAGTTCAAAAGATCACTGCCGCTTTTAAAGTTGATTCCACGACCGACTGCAGCAATCTCTTTCCATACAGAATTGGAAATATCCCGGCGTGAGGCGCCGAGGCGATAGAAGGCGTACGGGTCTTTGACAAGACTGTCTTCGCTTTTTTGTAGGAAATAACTCATAAGCGCCTGGTAGTCGGCAGGCGCCGTATCCTGAATGAGACTGATGCTGCAGGTGCTCTGCGCACATTCATAGCCCAGGAATTCGCTCATAGCCATCAGAAAAGGGACACGGCCTCCGCAAGCGGCGTGAGGTTTCAACAAAGCGTTCATGATCGCATGACGGGAAGGCTCATCCTTGCCGTCGATGATGCCGGTGATTTTTGCCGAACAGGATTTGGGCTGACCGCCCTTCCAGATAAATTCCTCGACCATATCCTGCAAAGTACCCGAACCCATTTTTTCCTGAAAAGCGTCGAGATAGATTGGGTTGTCCTTAATACGGTTCAGGCCCTGAATAAAAGGGTCGTAGGAGGTCAAAGGTGTGTCGAGCAGCACAGTGATTGCTTCATGCGCCTGACTATAAACATTATTCGAACGGGCAACAGTCTGCACGCCGAGAGCGAGGAGACGATTGGCTCGATCAAGGGCTGGGAGATTTTCCTGCTCAAGTGTGCCTTTCACTAATTCTGCCATGGCTTGAGCCAGATGTTCGCGATGACTTTCCGAAAGCCCTGCCCAGAAATCCAGCCAGTGCTGAGCACTGCTTTTCATTTCGGTGGCCCCTGCATAAGGGCAAGCTGTATCGCTCTCGCAATTTGCAGAAAGAGCACGACGTTCGGGGGTAAGAAAGCTATTGAACGCTTCAAAAGCCTCAGCATCGGCGAGGAACGAGCGAATAAGGACTTCAGCATCCTTACGCACAAGTTCATCACTTAGAAATTGACGAATGCCGCTTTCCAGAAAACCTTCTGGCAAGAGCGCGTCTGTCGATTCGAGAACGTCGAGGAGAGGATTGAGAAGATCACGCTTTTTGAGCTCGAACATAAGATTGATGAAGGCGTAAGGCTTGGTGTCTTCGAGCAGAGCCTGAGTGTCTTTCCAGCGTTTGTCGCTGTCAGTCGACGCTCCACGATCGAGAAGACTGCTCGTCATGCCGAGAAAAACTTCTTTACCCTGATACTCCCACTTAAGCATATCGAGCGAAGCCTGTAGGGCATCACTACCGAGTTTATCCATTACGCTGAGCGTGAGCGCGAATTTTTCGCGACTCCCCTCTTTACCATCGCTTAGACAACTGACAAAAGATTTGACGAATCCTGAGGTCCAGCTCGCGTCACGAACGAGATTGAGTTCGCCGCAGGCTTCGCTTTGAGGTGCCTGAGAAATAGTCGGTGTATGATTGTTCTTCGTACAAGCGCTCAGACTGACTAGAAGAGTCAGTAGGAAAAACTTGGTCGCTTTGAAATTGAGAATTTTCATAGTACCGTTTCTTATGCAGCAGGATTATTATCAATAATGCTAGTACCGAGTTAACAAGAACGAAAGATAATGTCTATACTCACTTAAGCAGCTATTTCGAAGTCAAACCTCTTAGATAGTATAAGATGCAAGAAGCGAGCCCCCTTGCCACAGAAGCCTTTGCAGCCATAGCTTTCCAAAGATTCAAAAGATTTCAAATGCTTGTCGTGGACACGCAGACAAATAAGGATTGAGCAGTCACGGATTGAGTGAAATCCTTGCTGATTTTTGAGCGCTAGAAATGTTTGTGAGTAAATTCAGATCAAATTTCGGGGAGAAAGCGGAGTGCGGATGTAAGCTGAGAGATAGATTGGAGAATAGAATCGGGGCGCGAAAACCCTGGGAAATGGGGCATCTTTGCAAATCCAAGCAAAGATGCCAATGCCGAGATCGTGGCTTAAATTGCGAGTCGCAAACTGTATTCTTCATCTTTGGTGTAGAGTGGGAGTCGGGCGACAAATGTGGTCGCAACGGCATCCGTATCGAGATTGAGACTGCCACCAAAGCTCTCAAAGATCCCAAAGGCCATACTCAAACCAAGACTGTGAGCTCCAAGCCCCTCACGAATTCTCGAGTGAAACACCTTGGCCTTAATCGCAGTGGGAATTCCAAGACCACTATTGCTCACCGCGAGTTCAACCCAGGAACTGCCTTCGACTTCCACCCTGTGCAGACGGATCGTGACACGGCGGACGTCTGCATTTTCGGTTGCTTCCAAAGCATTGTAGAGCAGACCAAGAAAACCCTGCGCGAGGAGAGTCACTCGCCCTTCGAGCCATAGATCATTCTCATAAGTCTCGATTTCTAGCTCGACACTGCTGCGCACAACCTTTTCATGACAGATTCTCAAACATTCTTTCAAAAGATCTCCGGCATTAACAAGCTTGCCGGCCTCACCCTCTTCATTACGCATAATGAAGCTCATGACCTCCTGCACCTTGGTGGCGAGCAGCGAGGAACGTTCGGCGAAAGCGCGAATGCGGTGGAGACGATATTTGGGTGATTTCGTTTCGTTCATGATCTGGTGACAGGCGTTGTCGAGCTCTTTCAAATAAGAAATCATGCCCTGCGCGATATCCTGCGACATCTCTTCGAGAGCCTTGATCTTAAGGTTATCTCTCAGCTCATCCTGACGATGAAACTTGGCTTCCTGCTGCAGTTGAGTCTCGAGCGACTGACAATCGGCCTGCAGAAGCTGAATGGCCTGACTCTGTTTGACGATTTTGGTTTCGGCTGCGTAGACTTCGCGTTTGAGACGACCGAATTTATCGGTAGTCAATTCTTCGATCGAAGAAAAGAGTGAAGCGGCGGTGGCAGCGAGCATCATCAGTTCGAGAAAGGCAAAGAGAGGATAGCCCTCGCCCGAAAGCTTTTTGAGGTCGGGCACCCACCAGGCGATGAAGGCCATGATCACGACGATGAAGAGATGATAAAACAAAGTCTTGGAATTTTCGTTGAAGAACTGCCTTACGCCAAAGGTCAGCGAGGCTATGATCAAAATGATTTCATTGATCAGGAGAAAGGTGTCGACGGGCCAGAAAAATTCCATGATCGAAGCACCGAGCACACCCCCTAGAAGGGCCGAAAAAAAGCTGCCGAGTCTGCTCTTCATTCCGCTGTTTTTCAATAAGCTGAAGATTACCACCGAACTCAGGACCAGCTGAAAACGAATCATGAAATGAAAATAAAAGGACGGATTGTCAGTATAGGTCTTCACCGATTCAAAAAAGAGGATAAAGGACAGACAAATTCCGCTCATCATCACGAAGAGGAAATGGCTCAACCAGACCGATCGTTTCAGAGTGACAGCGTTCCAGAGAATAACGCCCATGAGGAGCCCGGCAGCCCCAACGACCAGACCGAACCACACACCCTTGATGTTAGGGGAATCAAGCGTCGGCACGCTCGCCTTTACCACCGCCTTGAGCGTCGTCGTCTGGCTCGCAAGCGGGGCTGTGCTGATATCGAGACTCGCCATCGCTTTTTCAAGCGACAACGTCAGGGACAAGATTAAGGCGATCAGAAGCGAAAAGACCTTGTTCATAAGGGAATCCTCCCAAAGACACTTCGGCGAGTTAGCAGCGGAGATCGAGAGAAATCATGGAGTTAGGCTTGGACGATTTGTTAAGGCTCGGGAGCTTTCCCAGTAGGAGCGAAGGCTTAGATCCACTGCCCAATATTTATGCTGAGGTCGACTGGAATCGGCATGTTCGCTCTTTTAGCAAAGAGCCAAATGGCTAAATGGGGATTTCGGGAGGGCGAGAATAGGAAATCCGGGCCTCAGCAAAGGCCCGGACTGAAAAATCAATTAGTGCGATGTGCTAGGTGTAAGCTCGATAACTCCACAAGCCACGCGAGCGCCCGCGTCACCTGTTGGTTGAGTTTTCAAGTCGTCAGCCTTCTCATGAATGATGACCGCTTTGCCAGCGATGTCAGCCCATGCTTTGAAGTCTTTAGGATCTTTCACAGCGATCTTCAAAACGCCTGTGCCGTCTTTTTTGATATCGATGTTACCAAAATCCCCTGCGTGACGAGCCGCTGATTTAGGGCCCGCATGCTCAGCGCTTGCTGGGTTGAAGTGACCGCCAGCAGTCGAAGCATCGGCAGCTGAGCAATCGCCTTTTTCATGGATATGGAAGCCGTGCTTGCCGGGAGCCACGCCTGTAACATTAGCCACAACTTTGATGCCGTTGCCTTCTTTGGTGAAGTTAACGGTACCGGCAGCCTTGGAACCACTTTTGGCTTCGAGCTTGGCGGTTGCGAACTGAGCGCCTTTTTTGAGCTCGCCAGCCGCTGCTGGAGGAGCCGCGCGCATCATCGAAGGAGCTTCTTCTGCAGGAGCTGTCTTCTCAACAGTTGAAGCAGCAGGAGCCGTAGGTGTTGTAGGAGTAACGCGACCTGGTGTTACACCTGGATCCGTTTGCGCCAAACCCAGGCTGGACGTGAGAATCGCAGCAAACATAAGAGTCGAGTAAGTTTTCATCAGATATTCCTTCACACTGAATAGATAAATCTACTCCCTGTATACCTGATCTGGAAAGTTATGGGGAAGAGGGATATCCCTCAGTTCCGTATCATGACGAGAAAAGCGGCAGCAAACTGCGGGATTTTTCGCCAAAGCTTTTTCAAAAGAAAATATTTAGCTTAGGAATGAGAGCACGTCTCTTCTACACGCCATCAATCAACGAAAGAGCTTATGACTTGGAGAAAGCTGACCACTGTCAAGTTCTTGGTCAGAGGATAGGGATATTTAATCAATTATGACAAAGACTTGGGATGGCCCATCCCCTGCATTATATCCTTCGAGTCCCTATTGCTGCTGATAACCTTGCTGCCCCGGAGTTGCACTTTGAAGAAGATTATTCCCTCTGCTCTCGCCCTTGCATCAGGCCTCAATTTTACCGCCTGTCGTCCTTCTTCCCAGGAAACAGCCACGCTTGCTGCGGAATCAAATTCCACTTCTACTTCCGGAAGCTTCTCGGCGAATCCAGCCGAAGTCTTTGGACTCGCAAGTTA
>SEDW01000164.1 GCA_004193325.1 Pseudomonadota bacterium
TCATATCAACCGGGCTAAAGAACGAATCAAAATCCTCTTAGACGGCGACACACGAAAGGAGAAGCACGATGCAGGATGATGAACTTTTCGCTTTGATGAAGAAAGAAATGCCTTATCTCCCAGACGATGGCTTTTCGGATCGGGTGCTGGAATCTCTGCCGGTGCAACGTCGCTTTCGGATGCGAATTCTCTCGTTGAGCTTTAGTCTCGCTATCGTGCTGGCGTTTGGCGTTTGGGTCATGAGCAGCGGTTCTTCAGGGATGAGCGTCATCGCCAGTCCACTCGTTTTAAGTGCATCGACCGTTGCGTTCTGGTCCTTTATCGCACTCTTTGCTTTCGTCAGCGTGGATGAAGGCGTGTTCGAGATCTAAAAGATTTTCAGATTTACAGTAAAAGCTAATCATTCAGCCACGCTGAGGAGGAATATCATGGACGTCTTATTCTTGATTTTTGTCACTGAAATTCTGTCACTATTAGGTTTCATGTGGTTCAGCGACTGGAATCGGTCGAGGACAGACCTACAAGTCGCACCTTGGAAAATCGTATCGAAAAATCCAGTAATTTGGCGTTAGACGTTGATTACTCGTAATATTAAATGTCTGCCTCTTTACCTGCCGCGTGCGATGCTTCAACTGTATTGACAGTACCTTCCACTTTTTCCTAGATTACCGAGGGTAGATCAATTTAATCGTCGGCGGTTGACTCAACATTTGTGAAGAGCATAAGTGTTTCAGTATTCCTTCGAATCTAAGCACGGACCAGTATGTCTCTAAAGATAATAACTATCGGTGGATCAGCTGGCTGTATTCCCAGCATTTCTGAAATATTGAAACAGCTTCCTGTGCTCCCAAACGTTGCCATTTGTATAACAGTGCATATTCCTGCTCATAGCCCCAGCTTACTCCCACAGATTTTCGCGAACGCGACAGCAATGCCTGTCATGCACGCTCAGGATGGGATGGAAATTCTCGCGGGTCGAGTCTATGTCGCCCCTCCCGATTTTCATCTCCTTATCAAGGGACGCAGTCTAGAGCTAGCCAGAGGAGCACGGGAAAATTATCATCGTCCATCGATCGATCCTATGTTTAGGTCTGCGAGTCAGGCCTTTGCAGCAAATCATATTGCCGTTTTGTTGTCCGGCTATCTTGATGATGGCAGCGCAGGGCTTATTGCGGTCAAGAGAGCTGGAGGGACGATCGTCATCCAGGACCCCGAGGACACGATGTATCCAGATATGCCGCGTAATGCCCTGGAATACGTCGCTGCAGATTGTGTTTGTGCTCTGAGTGACATTTCCCCCTTCCTGATAAGGCAGCTCGCGAAACCTGTCGATGGATTCTCGAAGAGTGATAATGATCAGGTCCACGAAGTAAATATGGTTAAAATATCGCAGGGCGACTCGCGGGATGAAATGCCGGGGGACAGTTGCGGTTTGGTCTGTCCTGAATGTTCTGGACCTCTGTGGGAAATCAAAGAAAAAGATTCTGCGATCTTGCGCTATCGTTGTCACGAAGGACACGCCTACAGTGCCTTAAGTTTAGAGGCTGGTCAAAATGAAGCATTAGAAGCAGCTCTATGGACAGCGCTGCGTGCGATGGACGAAAAGGTTGAACTCACAGAGAGACTGGCTGCTCGAGCCCAGCGGACGGGACAATCGCTGGCTTATCTACGCTATCAAAAACGCCACGAGAGAACTAAGGCGCAGGCCGAACTGATTCGAAAGGTCTTGCTGGAAGGGATCTCGAATTCCAAAGATTAGGAGGATAAAATAGCGGATTCGTAATATTGTCTCGATTTTCGGCAAACCGCCTCATGAGGAGATTCCGATGCATTCAAGTTCGAGTGATGAGAAACCTGGCTTGAAGTCCGAGCGATCGCCTTTACACAACCATCCTTACGTTATTGCGCTTGGGGCATCGGCTGGTGGTCTGACTGCAATAGAGGCCTTCTTCAAGAACATGCCCGAGGGACAAAACGCAGCATTTGTCCTAATTATGCATATGGCTGAAAATCACGAATCTCCTATTGCCGAAATTCTTCGAGGCGTGACTCGGATGAAGATTGTCGCAGCCGAAAACGGTTTGACTCTCGAAAAAGATACAATTTATTACGTGCCCTCTAACCGCGAAGCGAAGATCATTAACGGGTCTTTTGATATCTCCACGGTTCGAAGCGTGAGCCCTATTGATTACTTTATGACCGCAGTGGCGTCTGTCTATGCAGAACGAGCTGTTGGGATTATATTATCAGGCGCTGGCTCCGATGGTGCTCAAGGTTCGAAACAAATTCGGGCTATGGGCGGCTTAGTGATGGTTCAAGATCCTGAATCTGCTGATCACGCAAGTATGCCCAATAGCTCGATCCAGGCCTCCGAAACAGAATTTGTCTTCGCCCCACGTGAGATGCCCCGACATATTATAAAGTGGATCATGAACGATGGATCGAGCGTCGGAAGCGAAGGTCTCAAACTTCGTACAGAATCCGCTATTGATCTGCAGCGAATCATCTTTCTCCTAAAAACCACCACTGGTCATGATTTCACATTTTACAAGAAAAATACCATCAAACGGCGTTTGGAACGTCGGATGGCGGCTCATAATTTAGATCTTCTGAGTGATTATGTTCGATTTCTCGAAACTGACTTGAATGAACGCAATCGCCTGCTGAAAGAACTCCTAATCGGAGTCACTAATTTCTTTAGAGATGCAGAGGCGTTCGAAGCTCTCAGGCACGAAGTCATTCCTCATATTCTTAAAGACTACGTCGCAGGTAAACCCCTCAGAATGTGGATAGCCGGCTGCTCAACCGGTGAAGAAGCGTACTCGATTGCTATCACTGTGCTGGAGGTATGCAAGGAACTTAATATTCAAGTCGATCTCAAGATATTTGCCTCTGATATCGACAAGGATGCTATCGAGCAGGCACGTGAGGGACTGTTCCCCGTTACGATTAATCATGATGTTTCTGAAGAACGCCTGACACGCTACTTTGTTCTTAGAGGAAATGAATTTCAGATCAAGAAGGAAGTTAAAGATCTCATCATTTTCTCCCATCATGATGTCGCCCGGGATCCGCCGTTTTCCAAACTCGACCTAATCAGCTGCCGCAATCTGATGATCTACATGGAACCCGTGTTGCAGCAGAAGCTACTGCGCATTTTCCATTACTCATTGCTTCCCGGTGGATTTCTGTTTATGGGCAACTCCGAGACGATTGGCGAAGCCGCAGGTATGTTCACAACTTTTGATAAGCGCTGGAAGTTCTACGAACGAAAAGCCAGCTACGTATCACCGTCGCGCGGGGCCGATTTTGAAGCCTTCCGCAACTTTGCGCAGACTCAACCTGAACTTCAACGTACGACCACCTCAATGCCACGTAAAATGGCTATCCGAGAGTTAAGTCAGGATTTTTTACTGACTCATTTTGCGCCTCCCTCAGTAGTCTGCGATGAGTTGGGAGACATCCTTTATATTCACGGCAAGACTTCAAATTATTTAGAGCCGCCAATGGGTGAAGCTCGCCTGAATATCTTTGCGATGGCCAAGGACGATATTAAACTCGAAGTGAGTCGTGGCTTCCAAAAAGCTCTGACGACTGAAGAAGGCGTAAGATTCTCCAACATCAAGATCAAAGCCGGCAATGATATCGTCAACCTTGATATCACGGTTCGGATTCTCACTCGCCCGCAGCAGATCAGCCGCATGGTGATGGTGACTTTTGAAGAAGGTATGATTGAGCCGATCCTGGATGAGAATACCTACCACGTTGATTATCAGGGGCGCGACGAACACGTGAGAGAAATCGAGCGTGAGCTCCTTTTCACGCGGGAACATATGCAGACTCTGGTTGAGCAATTAGAGACCTCAAATGAGGAGCTCAAATCAATCAACGAGGAGCTTCAGAGTTCAAACGAGGAGCTTCAGAGTTCAAATGAAGAACTGGAGACGGCAAAGGAAGAACTTCAAGCGGTAAACGAAGAACTCGTTACCGTGAATGCTGAGCTCCACGAAAAAATCGAAGAACTGTCGACTGCGAACAACGATCTGGATAACTTTCTGTCGAGTTCAAGCATTGCAACGATATTCCTCGATCGCCACTTTCTCATTACCCGCTATTCGCGTTCAACAACACGGATTTTCAATCTCATCCCATCCGATATTGGTCGCTCGCTGGGCGATATCGTGTCTCAAGTGCGATATGAAGATGTCCTGCTCGATGCGGAACAGGTGTTGGAAAACCTCTCTACAGTCGAGAGAATGGTGGAAATGAAGGATGGGCGCTGGCTGTTTATGCGAATCAATCCGTACAAAACATCTGATAATGTCATCGATGGAGTCGTGATTGGATTTTCTGATATCAGCGAACAACGTCGTCTCGAGAAACAATCATCCATTCTTCATAAGATAGTTGAGCTTGGCAAAATTCCGGTGCTGGTGTTTGATAAGAATGAATCGATTTTGTATATAAGCCGAATGCTGCAGCAAATGCTTGGCTATAGCGATCTGGAGACAGCTTCGGCACAATTTGAAAATTCGCGTTTCAAGATTCTGGATAAGTCGTTCGATGTTAAGAGTCAGTTGCCTTGGCAAGGACGCGTATCGCTCGAACTCAAGTCGGGGACTATGAAAGAGTTCGATGCTAACATCACTGCCGTTGCTGAAGATTCAGATTTGAGATGCGTTATCCTCAAGCTCATTTAGGACATAAGCATGCTTAGTAGAGACAGTTCTACGGTGTCAGGAGACAATTCTATCCAGCGTCCGGAGCTCGATGCCTACAAGTCTGAGGCACTGAGACTGGCAGAGGAATTGAACGCCAAAGAGATCGAACTAAGTCTGCGTAGCGAAGCTCTCGAACGAAGCGAAATGCGCCTGGAGGGGTTGACGAAGAGGTTTCTAGACTTCTACAACTTTTCGCCGGTAGCATATTTGACTTTTTCAACTGCGGGCGAGGTGGTGGAAATCAATCTCAAGGCAAGTTCTTGTCTGGGAACGTCGCGTGGTGAAATTTTCGGAAAATCTTTCTCCTTTTTTGTGGTTCCGAGGTCTGCAAAGGCTTTTCAACAGCACATTCGAGACTGTATCAATACTTTTCAGCCCATGCGTATCAACCTTGATCTGGTCGATCGGGATGGAAGGGTTTTCGAAGCAGAATTGGAAAGCGTGGCATCACGTGACGAGCGGGATGGGGACGTTCTCGTTCGATCGATCCTGCGAGATGTTACAGAGGCACGAAGCGCGGAAAGAGAGCTTAGGCTCGCGAAGGACAGCGCGGAAGCTGCAAGCGTGGCGAAGACGCAGTTTTTAGCAAATATGAGCCATGAAATGCGTACACCGCTCGGCGTTATTTTAGGTTACGCCGACCTCCTCGCCGATCTGGACGATGCAGCGACTGACTCTCTTTCCGCACTGTGTGAAGGTGTCGATGCAATTCAAAGAAATGGCAAACATCTTCTGAATCTGATTGATGAGCTTCTCGATATTGCAAAAGTAGAAGCCGGACAGATGAAGATGGTTCTAAGCGAAATTTCAATCCGGGAAGAACTCGATATTATCATCGATCATTTTAAGGTGAAATGTCGTGATAAAGGGGTTGGGATCGCGATAACGGTGTCGCCGCTGCTTCCTCCACTGCTGGTCACCGATGAGGTTAGGTTTCGACAGATCATCTTAAATATCCTAAGCAACGCTCTCAAGTTCACGGAGAAAGGGAGCGTAAAGATCGACGTCTACATGCAGCGGAACCCTGGCGATCGGGATGAATTCGTTTGTATCGATGTTGAAGATACCGGCTGTGGAATTACCGAGGAGCAGGCAGGACAGCTGTTTCAGCCTTTCACTCAGGCGGATTCTTCCACGTCCAGGAGATATGGAGGCACGGGCCTAGGGCTTAGTCTTGCCCGACACCTGGCCGAAGCCCTTGGAGGGAGTCTAAAGCTCTTACGCAGTGAGGCGGGAGTTGGTTCTACCTTTACGATTAAGTTCCTCAATCGGCAGGCGCCGCAGTTAGTGTCCGGCAATGAACAAAGTCTCGGTTCTGAACGAACGGTTCGGGCCGAATCGCACTCAGGAATCGAAGACATGTTGGTTGGTTTGAAAGTATTGATTGTCGAAGATGCACCCGATAACCGGATCATACTTTCAAAATTTCTTGAGAATGCCGGCGCGTTGGTTGAATGCGCTGAAGATGGAAGGCGCGGAGTTGAGTGCGCAAGCAAAAATGATTACGACGTCGTCTTAATGGACCTTCGTCTTCCTATTATGGATGGGTATAGAGCGAGCGCAGTATTGCGCCAGCGCGGATATGAAAGACCCATTATAGCCATATCTGCAGAAATCACTGAGACCGGGGATCCGATTGAGAATAATAAGGACTTCGATGCCTACCTCAGCAAGCCGATAAATTGGCCCAAACTCGCGAGCACAATCATTCAATGCCAATCCAGCCGGCGCCATCTCCATTGATAGTGAACATAAAAAAAGGCCTTCGGAAATAAATTCCGAGGGCCATTTTCTTGAATAAAACGATTAGAACTTAAGGCCAGTCAAGGTCGCGTCGTCGACTTTCACTTGAGCTTTTTCACGAAGCGACTTAACGAGATCGTTACGTGCGTTCATGCGGATGTCCTGCTCAACTTCTGGCTTCTTGTCTTCAAACTTAACTGCTTCGCCACCGCGAGTGTCAGCAACTTTGATGATGTGGTAACCGAATTGAGTCTTGACCAGCTTTGGATAAACTTTGCCTTTTTCGGTGCCGAAAGCAGCTTTTTCGAATTCTGGAACCATACGGCCAGCTTTGAACCAGTTAAGGTCGCCGCCTTTAGAACCGTTTGGATCGGTCGCGTA
>SEDW01001045.1 GCA_004193325.1 Pseudomonadota bacterium
TTTGTAATTGCACCGAATATATTCTATCGCAGCAAAAAGCACCCGATCGCGGATTACGATAAGCTCTTAAATCCTGCCGGACTGCCGGAACTTCTTAAGCAGGTCTTGGCCATGGCAGCTGATCTCACCCCGGAGAAATCGAAGGTTGATACCGAAGCATTGTTAAAATTTGCGGAAAGCCATGAGGCGAACGTTAAAAACGTAGGAGCGGTTGGCTACTGTATGGGCGGAGGGATTGCCATTCGTATGGCTGCTTTCTTCCCTCAGCAGATCAATGCCGTTGCCACCTACCACGCAGGCCGGCTGGCCGGCGATGATCCCTCGAGCCCTCATCTTCTTGCGGACAAGATCAAAGCCAAACTTTATTCGGCGCATGCAGATAACGATAAATCGATGCCGGAGGACATGATTAAACGCTTTGAAGAGGCGATGAAGACAGCGGGAGTCCGTCTGAAATCGGAGCTTTACCAGGGTGCAGCTCATGGATTTACCATGAAAGACCTGCCGGCATATAATGCCGAAGCGGATGCGAAGCACTGGAAGAGTTTCTTTGAGCTGATGAAATCTACGCTGTAAGCTAAGCTGTAAGCTAAGGGCGAAGCCAGAGATTTGACTTCGCCGCTCTCTTATTTTCCTGTGAAGTTCGGCTTTCTTTTAGCAACGAATGCCGACGTTCCTTCTTTTTGATCTTCGGTGGTAAAGAGCTTGCCGAATGATCCGACTTCCAAAGCCAGACCATCTTTGAGCAGACGATCGAACCCATCATTGATAGCAGTCTTGGCAATCGAGACGGCTACAGGGCTGCGAGTTGCGATCAGAGCCGCCATGGTTTCAGCTTCAGGGAGAAGGGTTTCCGGGCTACAGATCTTTGAAACGATACCGACGTCTTTAAGATCCTGAGCACTGTAGAATCCACCGGTAAAGATCATTTCACGAGCTTTAAAGAGGCCAGCAGAACGCGCGAGGCGTTGGGTTCCACCAAAGGCCGGGAGAAGGCCAAGGCTAACCTCGGGGAGGCCGAATTTTGCTTTCTCTGAGGCTAGAACGATATCGCAGGATAGCGCGAGTTCCATACCGCCGCCGAGAGCAAAGCCATTGATGGCAGCGATCGTTGGGCACGAGATGCCTTCGATCCCGTTGAATGCATCCTGACCGCTCTTGGCAAACTGAGCGGCCTGAGATTCAGTCATCGATTCCATTTCTTTAATATCGGCTCCCGCTACGAAGGCCTTGTCACCCGCGCCGGTAATGATGATGCAGCGAAGCGGGCTTTTTTTATGCTCAGCGGCAAATCGTGTCAGCTCGCCGATGACCTGAGAGTTCAGGGCATTCATCGCCTGAGGGCGATTGATAGTGAGGTAACCGATCGTTCCTTTGACTTCAAAATTCAAGGTCTCGTAGGACATGGAGTAATCCTTTATTGAACTGGC
>SEDW01000009.1 GCA_004193325.1 Pseudomonadota bacterium
CCGGGCGCGGGGAGAGTGAGGGTCGCATTGTTGCCTGCTGAATCTTTGATGGTGCCGCCGGCCAGGGCTAATGCCGTGGTTGACTGCTCGTCGAGATCGGCTGAGGTATCAGCGGCAGCGACCGTGTAGTTGAAGATCAAAGTGCTCGAGCCACTGCCGGAAGAGTAGCTCGCGTTTCGATCGGTGGCCCCTGTTTCCAGTAGAAGTGTGGGCGTTCCTGTGACAGTTACGCTTTCCGAGAAGTTCACCGTTACCGGCACGACTTGCCCGAGCTTATACACTCCATTCGCGAGGGAAGAATCGAGGGATGTGATCGTGGGGCCGTCGGTATCGATGACAACGGACGCGAGAGAGGCCACCCAGCTCGACAGGTTTCCCGCCGTATCTTGACCTTGCAGACATGCATAATAGGTGCCACCATTTACGCCTGTCAGCGAGATCGGAGAAATGCTGTCTGTTGTTGAGCTGATGCATCCGGTCGAGCAATCATTCGCTGTGCACAGCTTGGCATTATGCAAGCTCAGATTTATATCGCTTGAGGCTGTGTAGCTGAGGCTAACGGTTGTGGAACCACTGACGCTAGAGCCAAACGAAAGTGCGCTCGGAGAGGTCGGACTGGTGGTGTCGATGACAAAATTCCGGTTATCCCCGAGGGATCCTGTCGCTCCGGGAGCAGGTAGAGTTAGGCTTGCGCTAAAATTCGAGCTGTCCTGGATCGTTCCGCCGGCGAGCGCCAGCGCAGTGGTCGATTGAACGTCCAGATCCGCCGACGTATCGCCCGCTTGGACGGTATATTCAAAAATCAGATCCGTCGTTCCGCTTCCCGTGACATAAGCAGCCGTTCGATCCGTCGCTCCTGTTTCCAGTAGGAGAGTGGGTGTGCCTGTTACATTCACGGTTTCGCTAAAGTTAAGTTTGATTGGAATAATTTGCCCAAGCTTATAAGAACCGCTCGCAAGGGTGGACGTGAGAGAGACGACATAGGGAAGGGACGTGTCGATGGTGATCGCAGCAGCTGTGGGAACCCAAACCGAGGTGTTGCCGGCCAAGTCGCGAGCCTGCACGCAGCCGTAATACGTAGAACCGTCGCTACCATTAAGCGACGCTGGCGAGTCGGCCAACGTCGAGGCAGCTGAGCAAATTGTTGAACAGTCACTGGATGAGCATAGCTTCACGCTGTAGAGATCGATATTGCTATCGACCGAAGCCGTCCAGCCGAAGGATACGCTCGCCAAACCACTTATGAAAGTTGGGAAAGCCACGGCGGTGGGGGCGGTTGGACTCGTCGTATCGATAACGAGAGCTTTGCTTGCCGAGAGAGAACCGCTGGTGCCAGGAGACGCCAGAGTTAAGCTCGCATCATTGCCGCTTCCGTCTCGAATGCTTCCCGTGGCTCCAACGCTCAGAGAGCTCGAGCTCGTGTAGTCCAGATCTGCACTAGTGTCTGCCGCCTGCACGGTATAGTTGAAGCTAAGCGTTGTGGTGCCGCTACCGGATGAAAATGGGACGACGCGATCGGTATTCCCTGTCTCTAGGGTCAGCTCGATATCAGTCCCATGGGCCACGGTGACCGCTTTGGAAAAGGTCATTTGGATTGTGATGAGCTGCCCAACTTTATAAATACCATTGGCCAGCGAGGTCGAGACTCCCGTAACGGTCGGCGGGATCGCATCAATGACGAGAGCCTTTTGGGCAGCAAGAGAGCTAGCCGATGCGATCGCTGGCAATGTGAGGACGGCGTCGTTTCCCGATTCATCGCGTATTGTCCCGCTAGCTCCGACGGCAAGAGCTGAGGTCGAAAGGTAGTTGAGGTCAGAGCTGCTATCGCCTGTCTGTACATTATAATTAAAGATAAGAGTAGCTGTCCCGCTTCCCGAACTGTACAAGGCGTCGCGATCGATGACTCCCGTTTCGAGCGAAAGAGCAAGGCTTCCGCTATTTCCCACGATAACATTTTCAGAGAAATGAACGGCGATGGATACCGTATCACCCACCTTATAAGTGCCGTTGCTTGTTGGCGAATCAACACCTGTGACCGAAGGTGCCTGCGTATCGATGCGGACCGATGCGACGGAGCTAGCCCAGCTGGAGAGGTTGCCGGCTAAGTCTTCGCTCTGCACACAGCCATAGTAAGTGCTGCCGTTCGCCCCGGTCAGCAAACTGGGTGATGCTGTCGATGTAGAAATACTTGAACATCCCGTCGCACAATCGTTTGAATTACAGGTTTTGACGTTATATTGCCTCAATCCACCGGCATCTGTACTGCTTCCCCAATTCAGGCTGAACGAAGTCGTCGTGCTGGTTGCGGCCGCAAAGCCGATCGATAGCGGAGAAGAAGGATTTGTCGTGTCGATCGCCAACGACTTTTGCCCACCGAGAGAGAATGAGCTCGCCGGCGAAGGGAGAAGGAGAAAAGCGTCCACGCTTGCGACATTTTTGATCGTGCCGCTCGTTCCGAGTGTGAGCGCGAGCGTCGATTTATAGTCGAGATCGGCCGTGGTATCTCCCGCCTGCACAGTATATTGGAAACTTAAGGTATCGGTCCCACTGCCACTGGTATAGACCGCTGTCCGATCAGTAGTTCCTGTTTCCAGGAGGAGCCCGAGGTCACCGCCATGGGTCACGGTCACATTTTCCGTAAATTTTACCTGGAGATTAAGGATTTGACCGAATTTGTAAGAGCCGTCCGCCTGGACGGCCGTGGCCTGGACTATGGAAGGACCGCCACTGGTAACCGTTGCCGAGTTGGTGGATGCGACCCAAGCACTGAAGTTTTCTGATTCGTCGCGACCTCTCACGCAAGCCGTGTAACTCCCGCTCGCAACCGCAGTGAGAGTGACGGGAGAGTTCAATGCCGAGGTCGCAGGTTGGCAGTTCGCACAACTGCTGTCAGCGCAGAGTTTGATGTCATGTCCTGCCAGGTAAGCATCATCGCTGCTTAAAAAATTGAGGCTGAGGCTTCCGTTATTGCTCAGAGTCGTGGCGAAGGCAATATTTCTTGGGTCCATAGGCGCGATCGTGTCGACCAATAGTGCCTGGGTCTGTTCACCGAGCGGATAGAGAGTGGCGACCTGGGCACCAGCCTCGTCACGGATCGAACCGTCCGGCAAGGTCTCGAGCTCGACTTGAATAAAGTTCTCGCCAGCGGCTACCGTATAGGTGCAGTGAAGCGTTTTAGCATTGGCCAGTGTATCGCAGGTGGCCACGCGCCCTCCTCCGATAGGCAGACTTATTTTTTCAATCGAGCTGACAGGCTGAGTGAAGGTGATGGCTATCTCGATCACTTCGCCCGTGTGGAATGGGCCCGGATCGACCGCGACAGTACTGATGCGAGCTTTGGCGGAAAGGTCAGGGACCGGAATACAGGTATTCGAGACGAGGCTGCCTCGCCTCGGCCGCACACAGAGGACACCGTCCGGAAACTTATCCAAGCTGAGATGGTTGATATCGCTAACGGTAGCGACTTTACCTCCAATAAGGACATCATACTGCAAAGCGCCTTGGATTTTGTCCCAGCTGATCTCAATGGTGTTAGGGCCTGATTGGAAAGTAGCATGGGTAAGGCTTGCGAACGAGGCCTTGACTATGATCGCCTTAAGCGTCTTTTTGTTTTGGCCCTTTACTTTCTCTCGGACGGCGAAGAAATAGTCTTTATCGGCCTCTGCGCCCTGAGGGACTATAAAGGTATCGACGTTATCCACCGTACCGAGCAATGTTCCGGTAACAGGAATCTGATCCATGTCATTGAGAAGAAAAGCTTGGGAGTTGACGAGGCCATCGTTGGACTTCGACACGTCCTCAATGCTGCCGGCGGGCAAGGGGCCTACATGCTCATAAATTTCAAAGGATATATCTTTTTTTGCAGTCGATTTTGCGAGAGTCCAGTGCAGGACCCATCGGCCTTCTTCGTCAAGGTTAGCCGACTCGATGCCTTTAAATTTTTCGTGTGACAATGTAGGCATAAACACGGCGAGATCACTACAGGACGCAAGAAAGGCGAGCCATGCGAAAAGGCTGGCACGCAACGTGATGCTGAAAGAAAACAACTTCCGCAAAGTAACCTCCGTCTATGATTACTTACTCGGATATAAAAGGCACAAACCTGAGTGCCTAACGCCCCCGTGACAGCTGTCTCGAGCCCTCGTTAAGAATTGACAACATGAGTTTCGGCATTTAATGGTAACACGACGGCTGGGTCCTCCTTAAGATAAGGAGACTTACGGCAATTCGTTTAGTTGTCGTTAATTTTTTATGCCTATATTTAGCTTCGCTAAACTGTGTTTTTTCACAAAAAAAAAAGATAATTAATCATCTTTATGCGCTAAATTTTCCATAAAAATGCAAATTGAAGCTTATTTAGGTGATAGCCGGGTGTCGAAAGCGGCCAATAGCTTCGAGTCGTTGTATTAACGCATCACGGTGTCCTTCATCACTTACGCCGACAAAACAGAATCCATAAATTGCAACAATTCCTCGCTCAACAGCGCGCGAAGAATCTTTTTATCAGAATCTTTTGGAGTTGTCCGGATTTCGTAGAGTCTTTTCTTAAACAGCCGTCCTCAGGTTTGTCAAGTTTTCGTAAACGACAGGGCTCATATTCCTGCCGAAGAATGTCGCTTTTGGCCCTTGTGGAAGCATTCGATCCATTCCACGATCGCTTTCTTCATTTTCTGATTTCTGCTTGCAGATCCAGAACCCCAAGTAAGCTTGTCGAAACTAGGACTTTTAATGAAGGAGGAAACGATGCAGCGACTGGTTATGTATACTTACTTCTTCATTCAGTTTTTTTCCGTTTCCTTCGGCCTCATTCAAGTCGAACTCGCTATGAAGGGCGTAGTTGACATGCATGAGGACCTTTGGTTGCTCCAAGTCATAAAACCTATCTTGCTGGCCGTCTTTGCTTTAGCAGCGGAACGTAAAACATCCTTGTCATTCAAATACTATCTTCCGCAAATAATCATCGATCTTGCCTATGTTTTTTCCACTTCAAATCAGACGAGTTGGCTCGTCGTCGGCAGCGGTTATATTCTACTCTGTGTGGCTATGATCAACTGGACATCGATGAAGATTGCCGTTCAGCGCCACTATCCCCAAGCGGGGATAGTGGAAAAAAAGGTTCCCTAGCAAGCGCCACATCTAATCGCTGGACGTATCCTGGTGACTCGAGCGAAGCGTCCGATGTCCTTTCCTATCCCCCTCCAGGCGGTTGATATTGAAGGATTATTCGATCACATCAAACGAATCACGATGCCTTCTAATGATTGCAGCTCGTTATGCCGGAGCCTTGGCGCTCTCGGAGGACTCGGTAAAAAACTGCCATCTACCCTTATCGTGATTCTTTTCACGCTTGTTTTCCTTGTCGTTTGCGTGGCGGTGCCAAACGTCCTTTGGCCGGTGCGCGTTATGCCGGACAAAACGGTTCCCCCGATTCATCCTCTGATCCTCATAAAACACCATCGGCCGGGGATACACGAAAGTTGGGGGGAGTGATGAAGTTCGCGTCATCAACGAATGGTCGGTCGAACAAAGTGATTATTATTAATAAGTCTGAGGTGGCCGCACCAGCAACGTCGTAACTGAAAACGTTACTATTTCCTGGAAAGGGAAGTATTTCAAAGTCGATTGGGACTTTCCAGCTGCACACCTGCCGCCGTAAATCATCAACTCGCCCGTAGCGAGTCTGTCTATCAGCTCCTTCTTTATTGTTGCGAAGAAAGACTCAGCAACGCCGTTATCCCAGCGACTCCCTTTTTGCTAATACTCTGAATTACCTTAAAAACATGGAGAACAGACCGGAATTCATGGCTCGCGTACTGGATACCTTGTTCCGAATGCACCATCATCCCATCTCCAACAGTACGACGCCTTAAGCCCGTTTTAACGCTTCATTCACCATCGAAGCATCCATGGTATCTTCAACCGAATAAACGACGACTTTTCTTGAGTAGACGTCGAGAAAGACACAGAGATACATCCACACTTAATATGTTCTTACGTATCTTAGATCACTTACCCAGAGTCGGTTCGGGGCAGAGCCTTATTCATCGAATCGCCGTTCAACTAAGTTGGGTGCTCGACTGAGTTTGTATTTGCACATTGTCGTCGCCTTGAAACGCTTCGGCGCACTTGCTATGATACCAGTTTCCTTCATCAGTCGTGCTACCCGATGCTTTCCAGCTCATTTACCCTGTTTTATCCAAGTTCTTAATACCCATTTGCTACTCCCGCGTCTTTAGCGACTCGTGCGACGGATTGACTTGGAGCTCGGCTTAGCCGAATAGCTTCAGTTTTAAATTCGGCAGTGAGTATGCGACGATCAGGTCTTGATTTAGTTTAGGCTTTTGACTTCACTTTAAGGCTCCGTTTGTTTCCGAGAACATCTTAGCAGATGGCTCTACGAAACTGGGGGGACTTCATTTCGATAAATTATTAATTTAATTATGTCGAAATTAATTTTGAAAAAGATGGGATTCGTTTAATATGATTGTAGTAGCCACATGAATGATATCTTTAAAGCAAAATCGGAGCATCGATGAAAAAGTTTTTAACAACTTGCGCTGTATTAGGGATCTCTTTTGCAGTCATTGGATGTGGGAAGAAAGATGATGATAAAAAATCCGACCCGACCTTTCAGTATGTTGCGAGTTCAGACTCTATTCAGGTGCCTATCACGGTGTCCGATACACAGGGGACTTTTGAAATCACTGAAGACAGCGTTAACGCGCTTCAGCCACAATCAGGCGCTTCAGATTCCGTAAAGGTAGCTCTAACTAATGGATGCAAATATCAACTTCTTAAAGGCGTTTATAAATTTACGTCCGAGTTTAACTTAGGTTATAAGGCAATCAACGGAGTCCCCGATTTAGATGTAGTACCAGGGGATCGGGTTGTTCATCTCGATTTTGTAAAAGGTGCGGGGTCATCAGCAATTGTGTCGGATGGTTATTTCGAACAATTCAAATTGAACGTGTTTTTCAAAGATAGTTTTCTTCAAGTTAGTTGTGATTACAGCGCCCGTTGAAAACAAAATCAAAGTTTTGATGCCGAAGGCCAATTGTTCAAAAACAGTTGGCCTTTTAACATTTGTACTCGACGAATAAAATCGTAGATTGAAAGTCCTTAGAAAGCCTTTCTGTCCACATTTGTTACTACCAGCCGAGTTGAGCCCTCTCGGCTTGATATTCCTTCCTAAACCATGATTCTGAATCTTTAGCTCTGTCACCGACTTTCTGGGCAGCTCGAATCCATGATGCGTCTGATTTTTCAGCATTGTCTAGAAGTTGAATAATAAAGCTTCTGTTTTTCGAATTCACGTCGAAATTTTGAACATAGAGAGTTGGGTGCTCCCTGCGGACTCTATTCAAATACCGAAGCGAATAAGTCATAAACGCCGGCAAAAGGATTGTGGTTCGTTTATCACCGTCGCGATAGATTGCTGATCTCCCTATTGAGTCTAAGATCCCGGCATAGAAAGCGGTGCCTGCCGTATACGCATTAAGTTCGTCGAAGAGCATAGCAGGTGTTTGTTCGCTGGACCCGAAATAAGCAGCTTCCAGACCCTTGTAGCCTTGAATTTCGGCAGGATTGGTGAAAGGGAAATTTTTATAAGCCGCAAGGTTTCGCGAAGGCAAATCTTTATGAAGGTCAAGGCAGAAATGGGTTTTCGCAGAGGCTACATATAAACAATTTTCCTGTCTCGCTCCGTGCGTGCTCTCGTGAACGAAGGTGTCCAGAGATTTATAATAATCGACTTTGTCCGATTTACAGCTTAACCATCTCACAGGGCCTATATCCATGTCGTTCCATTTCCAAGCGTTCTTTTTACGACTTTCCGCGACGATGGCCGCCGCAAGATCGACATCAAGTAGTGAAATATCTCTTTCGGCTTTGGCCAAGCAATCAGGAGTGAAAGCACTGTCTTGTTCATTCGTCGATACGATAGAATTTAGGCTAGCTTCAAGGGCAGTAGGGTCGCGATAAATAATTATGCGATGTTTCTTACGGAGGTAGACCTTTTTATCGCAATTGTCCTGACTCAAAGTTGTCTCTCCTCGAATGTCTGGATCTGAGGCATCTACTAGAGACTCTACATTTGGAAGCATGGCTGCTACCGCATTAGGATCCAGGCAGCTTTTTGTTTGAGGCGCCCTGACTTCATAGAGAGTTGAACTATCTTCCGATTTTGAGTGAGAAGACGCGCAGCCCGTAAAGCTCAAAAAATTGATGAGAAGACACACTTTAACTTGCAAATTCATAATTACCTCCCGTTACAATCGTGAAAAAATCACGACTTACTGACTTGAATATTCAAATGTTAGGTAGCTGAATAACTATTACTTCACTAACATTTAAAATCAAGATGTAAAGGAGTAGCATAATCCTAAATATTCGAAAGATTTAAAAAATACCAGTCTGAAAACTGGCAGCTAAAAGTCCCTACAAGAGCTGCATAAACCTAGATAAGAAGGGCAACTTTCGCTTCAGTAACTCGACATGATCAGAATATTGTCTTCTCTATCTGCTACACGTATCGCTTAAAATCGGATGTGGAGCGCTTTCGGTTCGTTGGTCGACTTCTAACTTTATTCAAGCACTCAGCGATAGTGTGAGGTCGGTTTGTACATTCTGGAAGGCACTTTCAGATGCGAACCTTGGCTTAAGCTACCAGGACTTTCTGAGAAAAATTTAAACCAGTTTAAAAAAAGAAATTGTCAGAAGGCGCACCTCATACCGACGTCCGCACTGAGGTTAGACGGAGCGTTGTTCACGATCAAAAGCCACCGACCATCAGCTGAACCACCTGTCCAGCTGCCGCCTCGGAAAGCGCCTCGAAACGAACTGCCGTAGATATAATAATCGGAGTTATCCGCTACAGTTGAAAGAGCCAATGAACTTGGAACGGCTCGTAAAAGATCCATCTTTAATGTCGCTATAGCACCGCTTCCTGTGGTCGGCAATGTTACTCCATACCATAATCCATCAGTACCATTATCGTGACCAGCGGCCGAGGTCTGCTGTCCAGTCGTCCATTCCCAGACGTTCCCGACCATGTCAGCTACTCCATATCTTGACCGGCAGTTTGCGGTTGAACCGGAACCCGAGTTATTGCTAGCAAAAGGTGAGGCCGGATTGTTATCAGTATGACAGCGGATGGTTGTAGCGTCCCCTCCTGATCCGTTCCACTCTAAGGAAGCGATGTTTACGCTCCCCGTAAAGGTGTTTTGATCTATCGTTCCATCTTGATTAACATCCCCCCAGTCGGCAGCTTTATTCCACTGAGCGTCAGTTGAGAGACTGAGGTAATAGCTTGCGCCGCCGCTGTCGGTGATGGCTGTATTTTTACAGGCTTTCCACGCTGCGCCTTGATCGATGTTCACTAAAGGTAGTGTTCCCTGCTTAGATTGAACCGTTGCCGTCGTGGCGTTCACCTGTGCGCCATCTCCGCAACCCATGAGGTCAAAGGAACCCGTCTGCAAAAACTTGTTATAACAAACAGCTGCATTTGTGACCCAAGAGCCGGGCGGGCCTTGAAGTGGCCAATTGGATGCCGCCGCAACAGGCTGGGCGTTGGAGACCGTATTGTTGTATTGCGACGCCTCATATTTTTGCATGAAAAAATCATGGTCGAGGCCTGACACGTCCATCGGCACATGCACCATGATCTCGGGCCGCGCTAGCGATTGTTGATAAGCTTCATCGACGAGGAAGACTGCAGCCCGGCGGAAACGTGGCTCTAGGCGAAAGCTTGCGAATTGGCTTGTTGCGCTCGTGTTACCTGTGAAATAAGGCGATCGATAACGTTGAGTTTTTGCTGTGATCGCGTTACCAGCGGCGTCTTTAGTCACAATCACATAATCATAGAGCTGAGTCGTCGAAAAACCCGTACCAGCTGTCACGCTATCTTCAAAAGCGCAGTTCGCGGGCGTAGCTGTATCACAATTTGTTATAGTGGCAATCAACTTTCCATCTGACGTCGCCGCCGTATAAATCGGAACGCCACTTGCATCGACGGCTAAGGGATCAAAAGGTTTATCGCTTGCAAAAGGATTATTGCTGCCACCTGTCAATGCCCAGCCAACATTCGAGCCTAGAAGAGACTGACGCGTGGGCTCCCTAAAGCGGTAGACATTATAGGTCAATCCCATAGCACTACTTGCGCATGTCGGATCGCAAACCGTTTTCTGCCAAGGTGCCCAAGTCAAGGTTACTTTTCCTTCCGCGATGGCATCTGCGGCGTTGCCGTTGATTGTGATTTGCAACGTCTCTGGCTTGGTATCGCCTACGAAGAGATTCTCGGGAACCTTCCAACTTGCAACAGTAGCTGGCAGATCGGCAGAAGAATAAACCGGTTCTTCGGGGATCGAGAGAGCATCCATCATAGGCATACGGGTATTGAGAAAGGCCACGCAGCGCATGCCAGTAGTCGCCCCCGATGCTGCGCTCCAGCTTTGGACTTCCGGTCCATAAGGCTTCGTCGCAGCGCTGTAAGAAGAGCCCTTAGCCAAATAGAGAGTAACGCCCCCGGAATTTGCCTGGTTGAGCCGACGGGAGCGATTATCGATACCGTTCATCAGCATCCTGCTAACGACCGGACCGTAGCTGAAACGGCTTTGGCCACTGGCACTGATATCAAAAGGCACAAGACGTCTATCCACCCATTCACGAAGGTTACCCGCGAGATCGTAAACATCGAGGTTTGAGACACAAGCGGAGCGTGTTCCGGTGTTAGCGATAGTGCCCGAGTTTGAGTTACAGTTCGAACCCGTGCCGAGTGAGTAGCTGTCATACATTGCCTGATAGTTGGAGCCGATCGAGCGTGAGGAGCGATCTCGTTCTTCTTCGGTGGGCATGCGCATCATCATGCCATTGCCGCTTGAATTGCGGCAGGATGTGAAGGCTGAAGACCAGCTTAAACTTGTGATAGGAGCTGTATTGAATCGACTTCGGACCTTAAGGTTACCTCCTTGAGTGCCACAGCTTGTATGAAAAGAATTCTTGTTCACGTGAAACTGGTAACTACAGGTTTGAATGTCACTTTCTATTGACGTAATATTATCACTACTTGATGCAGATCCTGAGTCCGTCGAAGCCTGATACTGCATGATATAATACCCATAGCTTAAGCCCGATATTGAAGGTGGGACAAAGGCAAGGTTGGCTTGAGTGCTCGGCACAGTCACCGAGGAAGATATTGCGGTATTTGTATCGACATCAGGAGCCTGATAGGTTTTGTATCGCACAAGATAGTAGCCCGTACCGGATATCGTGTGATCTTTGCCACCAATAAGAATTTTGTTATCAGCTGCATTCGCATCGTAAGTAGCGTCCCCGAAATCGACCTTCTGCCAAGGCTCTTGCGTGAGATCGCCAAAGCTTGAAAGAGTGTTGTTCCGACTGTAATAAATCCAATACTCGTCAATCGTCCCATTGGGGACACTATTCAATGTTAGCTCGATCTTAGCCGTTCCATCAGGCCAGGTGCCAACGACAGATCCCGATGCGACACCCGTAAAGGTGGGGGGCGTATAGGGAGGACTTGCACAGTGCACTGTGTTAAGGCCACTCGCGCTGTAATAGCTGCCATTGTCGTATACAGACTGGATGATGTAGCATGAGCTTATGCCGGCCGTGACAGAGGCATCGAGGAAGACCGTGTCTGAGGCATTGAAAATTAGGCCAGGGATCGCGGTCGGTCCTGACTTATCCCCTTTTAAAGCCGCTTGTGCCAGTACAGTAGTGGATGCTGTAGAAGCACTCACGTTGCTTGCTTTCCAAACATAAATCTTATTATAAAAGCCTGCCGTGGCCTTCGTATAGCTAAAGTCAATGCGGTCGTAGTTTTTGACCACTGCAGTAGCTGTTGCGTTTGTAAAACTATCGCCTCCCGGAACGGGCGGCTGCGTGGTCCGAGTGATTTCAATGCCCTGACCCGAGGCGTAGCTGGTACCTCCTACTATGTGTACGGCTCTCGCCTGGACTGCATAATTTGAATAGGGCAAAAGACCCGCGAGTACAGCGGAACTAGCTGTACAGGGAGCGGATGCAAAGGGCGAGGCAAAATTAGCAGTCCCCGGAGTGAGCGTTGCCGAAATCTCAATTATCGTGCATTCGCCTGTCGGTGGGGTCCAATTCACCACCATCTTTGTGAAGTCCTGTTGATCGCCAAATCCTATGAGGGAGCTGACACCCGCAAACGTTGGCGCCCCTGCTGTAGGCGTTACGCAGCGGGCGGCCGTATTGGATTTTAGAAACTGAGCGGGTTGCCCACTATCCCAGTTTACGGCAAATGCTTTGATGCATACGGAAGTGTTCGGTGTAAAGCCATCGATTACAAGATTATTGAGGGTATCGGCCGTAAGATCGGAAACAGGGACGCGAATGAGGGCAGGAAGGGATGTGATTGTCGCGAGTTGTCCGCTTGTGATTGTTTGAATCTCGGAAGTCGTAATGCCGCCAGATTCCGTGCTGGTCTGAAAGCTATCTACATTACTCGATGGACTCGCTGATATGAAAAGAAAGACGTTATTAAAAAGGCCACCCGTACTGAGGGTACTGCTCGGTGGCGTGTAGCTCACCTGGACCTTAGTCGAACTCACCGCAGCCAGGGCGCTGAAGATATCGCCCGTTGGTATTTTAGGCGTTGTGGTCGCGCTGAGAACTGCTGTGCCACCGCTGCTGGCCACCGGAGTTCCGTTGCTGTTCACAGCCCTGACGGAGACGAAATAAGCCGTGTTTGCCGTCAATCCAGTGATCGAGGTAGAGGTCTGAGCCCTGTCGGTGATCGAAAGAGCTGTGCTCCAATCAATGGCACCTAGACTTGTAGCCCACGCGATTTGATAGGCGCTGAAAAGACCATTATCCGAAGCGGAAACGGCCGGCCAGGTAACATTAAGTTGAGAGAATCCAGCAAGACTAATAGGATCGGTAATTGAAGTAATTCCCGCGAAAGTGGGCGCGATCAGCTGAGGCGTGTTGCAGAGCATAGGAGAAGTGCTTTGCGAAGCTAGGCTATAGGTGCCGTCGCTGTAGTAAGCGCGAACTTGAAAACAGCAATTCACATCCCGCGTGAGGCCTGTGATCGTCGCGGACGTCTGGATGAGGGGGTAGGACGCGTCCGCCGTTCCGGAAAGTTTACCGTTGAGGTCTGTAGCGGCTTGTGCACTACAGGCCGACCAAAGTTTGTAACCATTGAAAACTGAGCCCGTATTGGTGGGAGGCGTCCAGGCTACCGAGAGCGCGTTGTGAGCCGCGACAGTAACAGCACTCACGCCTTCACCATTGGGCGCAATAGGGTTGGTTTTTGCGGATAAGGAGACGGTGCTGCCAGCTGTGACTATGGGAGATCCGCCCGTGTATTCTGTCGTTACCCGTACATAAATGAGAGTATTGGTCGGGAGTGAGCTGAGAGTAACTGTGTGAATGGTTCGATCGGTTATAAGAACTGTCCCGCCGACGGATGAAAAATCTGCGGTTGTCGCCCACTCGATACGGTATTGCGAAAAACTTCCCGTTGCCCCTGGCCAGCTCGCTACGAGGGAATTGAAGCCAGCGATGCCGCTTGCCACCGTTAGGCTACTGATACCTGCGAACACGGGAGGTAAAGGCGATGTCGTGCCTTCCCTACAGACGTTATTGTTATCCTCGAGGGAGCCGGGCGTATATAGAGCCCGAGCTCGAACACGATAGATCTGATTAGGAGTAAGTCCACTCAAAAGCTGCGTGCGAATGTCTCCGGTCGTGAGCGAGAGGGCACCACCCGTAAAGGCCTGGGAACAGCTTCCTGGTTCGAATATGACGACAAACGCATCATAGACGCCGTCTGCATTGGGTGTAGCCCAGTCGACTTTAAGGCCTGTTAGACCAGCGCTATCAGCCAATGAACTCACCATTGAGATGCCTGCAAAGGTTGGAGGCGTAAGGGTAACTGTCGATGCTGACTGTTCGATGGTATTAAGCTCACTCCGCACAGTACCGGTCGAGTCATCGTAAGCTCTGACTATGAAGCTTTGTGCTGAAGCTGCCGGCAAAGAACCGATGATTGTGCTGCTGGCAGATGCACCGACGATGACAGCAAGAGGGGCAGTAAAATCAAAAGGTTTTTTGTAGACTTTATAGCCTGCTACTGTGCCTACAGCCGGATCCCAATTGAGCTTAAGTTGGCTAAGACCTGCGGTACCTGAAAGACGATCTATGGACTTAAGGCCACCGAAGTCAGGCACCGAATACGCGAGAGTAGTAGCTTCTTTTACGATAGAATTTGTGTCAATGTTGCCGCTGCTATCAACAGCACGGACAATGAATTTGTATAACTTGTTTGGAAAAAGATTATCGACAGTAAAGAAATTATCACCGGTGGATCCGATATACTCTGCACCCTGAAAATTAAAGACCTTATAACCAGCAAGATCTGAGGATGAAGAAGGCGCCCAGCGCAATGTAATTTTTTTATCGCTTATGGATTCAGCCGAAACTAAACCCGCAAATTCCGGTGGAGTTTTATCACTCGGATCAGGCACGTTGACAATGACCAGGTTCTGATTCAGTTCCGTGCCTAGTGCATCCTTTGCCCGAACGCCAAATGTATACGATTGACCAGCTTTGGTGGGAATAAAGGTATACTCGAGAGTTTTGACTTCAGCGATGGCGGAAGTAAAAGATTCGTTATTATAGATGAGATAGGAAACCTCCCCTGAGATCTGCCCGGCGGCTTGCCAAGAAAGTACAATTTTTTTTCCATCGGCTGCTACTACGACGCCTGAAGGTAGGAGGCCCTGAAAACGTAAGCCACCTCCGGCATCACCGTAACAAATGACATTTTGGTTTTCGTCTTGTCGTCCTCGAGAATCAGCGATTCTTACCTGAAAACATACGATTGTTTTTCTGTCGATAGGCTTGGCCAGGCGAATACTGGTGGCCCCTACAACCTCTGTAAGTAAAGCTCCTTTAGCAACAGGATTTTCTTCGCTTGTTACTTTAAAGACATTGCCACTCATAAGGCTTGCGGAGGAGAGAGCCAGAGTCTCCTGCTTAAAAACTTGATATTTTATGGTTGAAAGATTGTCGAGGTTTTTGGGAGGGTTCCAGGAAAGGGTCAGAACGTCTTCCCCATCTTCGATTACAGCAGTGACACCATCAAATATCACACTCGCCGTGCGGCCAGGAAGCACCGTAAAGCTGTTGCAACCCTCAGCAATGAGCAAAAGAAATAATGCTATAAATCTTGCGGACAATGGCATGAATTATCGTCCTTCGAAGGTTTAAGAAAGTGTATCGGCACGTCTTAGTATGTAATAAAGGTTTTTCTCTCATAAACATTTTTGATAATAAAATTAAATAGTTTTAATATTTTTGGAGGAACATTTTTTAGTCCTGTCCTTTTTCAATTTATCCAGAATTCTTGATTTGAGCTAAATCCAAATTTAATTAAAAAAATAAAATAAGTATCAAGACGATTGGCTTTATATTTTGATTAGACTACAATAAACAAGGCTTCTATTCTAATTTTCTTCAAACTGAGCCTCTGTGAGGGTGAGCCAATGAGCAGACTTGCCTGAATATGAACGCCTATTTTCATCGTTCTTAATTGTTGAATGTTAGACATTCTTGCAACCCGCTATCAAAAAAATTGATATGTATTTTTTTTTAACGTTCTTTCAGCTGTTCAGTATGAATAGATCAATCGCAAGGAAAGCGACCTCTTCCTCCGTTGATGGACCTACGACGTCAGCAACTTGCTGAGTAAAGCCTAGAACCTTTTCTTTTATTTCCATATACGCCGCTTTCGACAAACCCATTGATATAGTCGTATGAAACCCTTTTTCCGTATTCTGAGTGAAATCAACGAAAGCTCTTTCACGCACAGATTGATGAAACAGATGATTGAGTTCTCTAAATTCAGAGGAGATCCCTAGTACATGTCCGAGAGATTCCCAGCAGTCTCCGTTCCTCTTAATCAGCCCTATTTGCTGAAGAAACAAAAGTATATCGAAAACTTCAGATTCCTGCAGTTGAAGTCTCTTAGCAATTGCATCCACTGTTTGAATTCCTGAGATACCACATGCTGTTAACACAGCAGTTGGCTTCCAGCTTGCGTAATATCTTAAAGCATTTTTTATTTCGATTTCTGGAGCTTTTATTTCTAACTTAGGGACTGGTTGCCAACCCTGTCTCAAAGTCGCAAGTTTCGCTTCAATCCTTTTCTTCAGAAGCGAAGTAGTCGCGCGTTCGAAGTTTACGAGCTCAATAAAGTACTCTGACTGGCGCTGATCTAGCAGCCAGAGTTCGCACAAACTGCATGCTTGGTCCGGAGAAAGCTGCGCATCTCCATTTATGAGTTGAGAAAGAAAAGATGGAGTTACTCGCATTACTTTAGCTAAATTAGCTTTGTGCCCGCGCTTTTCAAAAGAATTTGATATCTTATCGTTTAATATTTCTCTGGAACTCTTAAAATCAAAAATAGACATATATTATCGTCTTACCTGAAGATTTAGGCGCAAAATCTTATTTTCATTCTTGATTACATTCAAATAAACTACTTTTTCCAACTTAGTTTAAACCGGCCGATATTTAGATCGCCTATTACAAATATTCTGAATACTAGAAATTAATTAGTCAATTAAGTTGAGGTTAAATTTAGAACGCAGAATAAAGCTCAAATAAAGTTTGGCTTGGGGCGCTACTAAGTAAGCGTACCCCCATATCGAGTTGACACTAATCTAGAAGGAAAGTTTGAACTTGAAATTCGGGTACGCTCAGAATTCTCAACGATGGTACAAGCGGATAATTTAGGGGGGAAGATCGCTAGTAGATTCATCCTACCGATTTACACTATAGCTTTATAAAACGTATAATTAGAAAAATACACCTCCGCTGGAGCCATCAAATGTGCCTTAAGACACTTTTCCTTATCTTGACTTTATTGATTTCATGTAAATCAGTTTCTGTTTCTCAAATTAAACATGACGAAGACAGGTTTTTGAATTCTCAATCACCTTCCCAGTGGGTAGTCTTGACTGACGCGCAATATGATGGTCTGTTCAATCGTCGGAAAAACAAAGTCTTTCCTTCTGATAATATTATGGTGGAGAGGTTGCAAGAATGGAGTGACCTCATGAGGTCAGAGTTGCTCAAAACTCACCCCGAGCTCAGCGTTGTGCCTCGCGCAGTAATAAAGGTCATCAAATCTCCAAATCGAGATGCAAGTGCGGCACGTCAAACTATGTGTGTTGATATCCCGCTCTCAGTAGACTCGAAAATGGACGGGGGCACAGACTATTGGTCCCTTGATTCAATATATTGGGGAGAATGTTTGCCATTCGATGGCGATTACTCAAAAAAACTCGAGTTCGTTAGTTCGCGTGCAGCTTCTCGAAAAAACTGCTTTGTCGAACCTTTGGGAAAAGGTGCACGCATCACTCCAGACTGCTTACCGGATTCGGAAAAGAGTCTTAGAGACTTTAAAGGTATGAAAGACCTCTCTACAACGAACTTCATTACTATTAATTCGGGGCTCATCGAGCAGTTTCCTGAAGACGAATTAGTGTCAATCATTGCTCACGAATCCGGTCACTACTATATGGCACATCCAATTATCCAAAATCCTACACTTTACAGCTATTTTTATAGACGTTCTGACAACAGTGGACTCAGCAAACCAAAGCCATTAGACCGAGGCGATCCGTTGATAGAGAAAGCTAACGAAGTCAGAAAATACGAAAGATTTAGATACTCAAAAGTCCCTGGACAAACGTTTAACTCCATGTTTTTTGCTTTTATTTCCAATGCTGCTTACAGCATTGCAAGCAACCCCGACCCTAAAAAAATCTGTTTGGCTAGGGACAGCAAATGCGTAGAGACGTGTAAAGATTTTATTAACCATCTAACCGCTACTAATGCAACCTTTGGTGGCTTCCCTACATTTTTTAGGCAAGATGAGCAAAGTTTAAAGGATTATTTTGACTACGAGTCAAAGGTCCAAGCGTGTTTAAAGGGCGTTTCAGCTCTCTCTCAAGTCACAATGCTTCAATCCGCGATTGGTTCGATTTTTGCCGGAGTGACGACCGTCACTGCGCCTGTTCCACTGCCGCAAGAAAGCGCTTGGGATCTCATGATCCGAACAAACCCTGTTATTACGAAAACATTAGATCCTCTCTCGGATAAGTTGACCGTTCTCATGGCGGATATCACGGCAGAGGGGTTAGGATGGTATACTACTGAGCAAGAAGCGGATGAACTTTCTCTAGATCTTATGGTCAGAATAGGACTCGATCCTCATGCTGCAATTCTCGGTGATATCCGACAAGAGTCATTAAGGGACTTGGAAGGTGGCGACAAATGCATGGATGCATATAAGTCTAAATTCCCTAATCCAGTGTCCATCCATGATTTAACAGATTCCCATCACGGAAATTGTTATCGCGCCTACAACCTTTATCTCGAACTTCAGTCGCATAAAGATTATTTCACGAGGGTTGCCCCGAAAATTAAACCCAAAATTCAAAAAGAGAAAACTTGGGATGAAGCACAGAGGTCTTTGAAGGATTGAGTTGAATTCTTTTATTTTGGATCTGACTTGACTTAGTGAAGTTGCCCCTATTCAAACGGGCACATCAGTCAGCTGATGTAGTTCGCCGGTTCTCGCGCGGCTACATCATTCTAAGCCCTCTATGAGGGGCATTCTCGTTGTAGTCGTTAAACCAGCAGTATGGACGCTTGCAGATACCTCATACCCCAAACAATATTATTGCAGAAATGAGGCGACAAGCTATCTCGAAGCCAAGAGCATCCCTTAATTTGTTTGCCAGTCTTCTTTACAAGAGTGTCATCAAAACCAACCGCAATCAGATCACCATCTATGAGTTCAATAGAGCTGGAAATTATAGGCCTAAACAGGCTACAGATACTCCACTTACATCTGCTGAATAACTTGTAGTTAGCGCTCCAATCAAACTAATGTACCGAATCAATGTCTTCCGATCGGATTTTCGAACGTAAGTCTCACTTTTCGTTAAAGGCTTTGGGGATCTGCAACTAGGACACATGAGGGCCTCCTTTTCAGAACCCCAACCTAAATTAAATACTCTCTAAATCGAAAAGACATCTTCCCTTCGACGTCCCCACTTAAGGGGATCAGTTTTCTAAAGTTAGGCGACAGACTTCTTCGAAGTCTGTCGCCTTTTCTTCTATTCGCAAATTCTTACTCTGGGTCCCATTTAAAGAAGGAGTTCGACGCCTGGCCCAAGTAAGCTCCCGTGGACTCTCACCCCGACACCCTATTAAGCCGAAATTAACGATTTTTGATGCATATAAGTAACGGCAAGTATTATTGAAATTGATCGTTATGGTGGGTGTCTACGATCCTTTTCAAGAAAATTTTACCCACTCCGATAGCTGTCTTAAGATTTACCGTACTTAGTGCTTTATGGGGAACTCCTATGCAACGGATAACACTTGTTTGGCTGCTCCTTGGCCTTATGGTAACGAGCTGCTTTAAAACTCCAATGGCTTCACAAGGTAGCGTCAAGCGCCTGAGTAAGGATAAAGCCTCGGGAGTTGCAACCGAAGTCTCCTCGACGAAATCGATCACTGCGGTCGACTTTCAGTCGAAAGAGAATGTTGTTCTTGCAGTAAACGGCGAGAAGGGCAGCATAGCGGGAACAAGTATTTCGATTGCTCCGGGCTCGCTGAGCATTTCGACGAGTATCATCATCGAGCAGGGTGCCGATCTCCAGGACACCTCGATGACCCAGGAAGTATCTTTATCGAATAACACGGCCATTACTCAAGCCGGTAGCGGTATCATCGTTCGTCCGAGCACAGCTACAGTCCTACAAAAGCCAATTACCCTTAATCTTCCCCTCCCGGTTAATCTTGGTCTGCACCTGGCCGGTGATTACTATGCGGTCTATTACAAATATCTCGATCCCATCTCGAATCAACTGCTGACCGGATATCGCATTGTCGATGGTGTCGATGTAAAGCTCGTTTATGACGAGAATGTCAAAGCGGACATGATTCAGTTTGAAGGCTATTTTGGAGCCTATTGGATTGTAAAATTGAGTCGTGACATACCAAAGGAAGAGGTTCCCGCTCCTAAAGTCTCGATAGAGCCGATTGCCAACAAGGCGAATGCTCAAGTATTTGCCGCAAGCGGCGGTATTGTTGCTGAAACTCAGGTCGTTGCCGTTCAGGCCAAAGTCGAAGTCGTTTGGAAAAAGCCAAGCCTGCAATTCATCGCCGGTTCGCGTAAAGCGGTACTCGCTGTCGACATGAGTTCGGTTTCAGTCTTTAAATCCTGTAAAGCTGACGTTTTCGAAGCGGTGACAAGCCTCTCGGGCCGGACTCTCGATACAGGAAAAGACACCAATATAACCTTTCCTTTGAATAATCTCCTGGCGCACAAATTGGTTGCACGCTTTCGCTGTCTCGACTCAGAATCGCGCGTAAGCATTTCTCCATGGTCCGATTCACTTGCGGTCGAAGCCTACAAAGCTGTGACGGTCACTCATGTTAAGACTTCTCTTGTGAATGGTCTTTATTCTGTGAATGCCGCGATCCCTATCACCATTTCGTTCACAGGAAGCGTCACCGTCCAAGGCGTGCCGACGCTGACCCTTGAAACAGGTTCGATCGATAGAAATGCGCTTTATAAATCAGGCTCAGGCACCGACAAATTGATCTTTGAATACGTGGTCCAGCAGGGTGATGAAACTGCCGTCCTGAACTACATTTCCACATCGGCTTTGACAGCGCTTTCCGCATCGATGACAGACGTCATAGGTGTGGCCGTCATCACCCGCCTTCCCGAGCTGACCACCGAAAATTCACTTGCAGGCCAGTCGACTCTCGTCGTGGATTCCGTGGCTCCTTTTGCGCCGAGTTCGGTCGGCTTTAGCGGTACAACCTCATCATCAGCCACCTTTCCCGGAACATGGACTGCCATGAATGATTCAAATTTTAAACAATACAATGCGAAGATTTGTACTGCCTCTGATTGTGTGACGGGATGCCAGTCAGCCGTGAGCTCCGTTAACAATTCAGCCAGCTTTACTGCGGCGGGTAGCAACGGACCGTTTTACGCTTGTGTTCAGTCCGAAGACTTAGCCGGTAACCTCAGCGCTTTTGTGCCCTCGACTAACAGCTTGACCGTGATCACGTCGGGTCCGGTTGTGACAAGCGTCGTTTCTCAAATTCCACCTGGGAATGTTGGCCTTTCGCAGGTTATAAACATTGATGTTAATTTCTCGTCGCCGGTTGTTGTCACTGGGACAGGAATCGAGCTTTTGCTTGATCTGAATACTTCAGGACGGGCTGCGAGCTATGTCAGTGGATCTGGTACCTCGAGTCTAAGATTTACCTACACGACACAGATTGGAGATAACACTTCCGATCTCAATTACAAGTCGATCACAGCGTTAACTTTAGGCTCTGGCACGATCAAATCGAGTGGCGGAGTCAATGCAGTCTTGACTTTGCCGATACTCACCTCTTCGCAAGCACTTGCGGGAACGAGTGCAGTCGTAATCGATACGATTGCTCCTGCAACACCTTCGCTACTGAGTCCGTCTGCGGCCTATCTCACTTCTGATCTCACGACAGTAAGCGGAACGAGCGAAGCCAATGCCATCATCACAGTGAAATCAGCCGGTTCCATCGTTGGCACCGGCACCGCGATTGGCACTAATTGGTCGGTGAATCTTTCTTCGCCGCTCGGCAACGGTGACCATAATCTTGTCGCGTTTGCTACAGATGCAGCCGGCAATTCGAGTGCTAACAGTGCTGTTTTTAATACAACCGTTCGTACGACAGGACCAAACATTCCGAGTATTTTTACTCTGACTAGCCCGACTCTGAATACGACGCCCAGTATCTCGGGCACCTCTGAGCCCTTTTTGTCAGTCAAAGTCTTCGCCAATGGCACGCAGATAGGTACAACCACTGCAAGCAGCACGGGCCTTTGGACCCTCAACTCTTCGGCTCTTAGCGATGGTACATATTCGATTACGAGTAAGGCGATCGATCCGGGCGCTCGGGAAAGTGCATTGTCTTCAGCAGTTAGTCTGAATGTCGATACTTCAAACCCGACTCTTCCTACGGCCGTCACCTTTCCGATTGGTTCCATTAGCAACGCCCCGTCTGTGCAAGTGGTCTGGACGAACAGTGCGGATTCAAACTTCAAGCAGCATAATCTCAAACTTTGTACGAGCAGTAACTGTGCAACGGGTTGTACAGCGGTCTCTGTTTCGGCAGTATCTCCCGCAAGTCTGCTCGGAGCAGACGCCAGCAGTTACTACGCATGTGTGCAAGGGGAGGACCTTCTTGGTCATACCTCAGCCTGGGTTGCCTCGAGCAGTACGGTACAGATCGATTCAACAAATGCAACGATTACCGATGTGACTTCGACATTGGCAAACGGTTACTATTCTCAGAGCTCAGTTGTTACGATCGTCGTAACCTTCTCGAAAACTATTACAATCACAAACCCGTCGATGCTCAAGCTTCGTCTCGAAACTGGAACGACCGACAGAGATGCGATCTATTTATCATCGACTTTGAATACAATCACTCTTGGTTATACCGTGCAGTCCGGAGACAGTTCCCCCGACTTGAATTATCAGAGCACTGCAGCTCTAGTTTTGAACGGTGCGACGATCAAAGATAATGCTTCGAACGATGCAGTTTTAACCTTACCGGCCCTCGGCAGCGGTAATTCCATCGGTGGACAAAAGGCGATCGTAATTGATACGACTTCTCCAACTGCTCCCGCCACACCTGGTTTTGGTTCCGCTGTCTCCAACGTTTTATCTGTTCCGTTTGCTTTTGCGAACGGTACGGACACGAATTTTAATACTCACAATGTCAAGCTTTGTCCAACAAATGATTGCGCAGCCAGTTGTCTCGCCGCTCAAACGTCAGTTTCGAGTCCAGCCACACTTACCGGTGTAAACGGCTCAGTTTTCTACGGCTGTGTGCAATCTGTGGATAGAGCAAACCTGACGTCGGGCTGGATTCCGTCCGTGGCAACCATGACCTTTGATACGACTCCTCCAACTGTTGGAGCAGTGAGCTCGACAAAAGCTAACGGCTCCTACACGGTGGGAACGAATATTCCGCTGACTGTTAGCTTTAGTGAGCCCGTTTTTGTGATAGGTGCTGGCGACATTAAGCTTTTGATTGAGACGGGCGCTACCGATCGTAACGTCTCCTATACATCGGGTTCAGGTACCAGCGTCCTGACATTCACTTACACAGTCACGGCTCCTGATACTTCGGCCGACCTTGATTATCAAAGTGCCTCAGCTTTGACAGTGGGAACGGGGTCGATCAAAGACGCTGCAGGGAATAACGCGGTTCTAACTTTGCAGGCTCCTGGCTCTGTAAACTCCTTAGGCTTGTCCAAGGCCATCGTCATCGATACGACTTCTCCCGCAGCTCCCACCATTGTCAGCCCGGGCAGTGGATCTTACGTAATGACCCACGTAACGACGATTTCAGGGATTTCGGAAACCGGGGCTTCCATTACTGTTAAAAACGCTGGATCCACAATCGTCACTGGTACTGCGTCCGGGACCAACTGGTCGCTTACGCTAGCGACTCCTCTGAACGACGGGTCTTATAATCTCACGGCCTTCGCCATGGATGCCGCTGGGAATACCAGCATGAGTTCCGTGACGAATGCCGTGACCGTCGACACCTCAGCGCCGATAGCCTGTACTTTAAATGTAGGGCCTGCCACAACGAGTAACCCAACACCGACGATCAACGGTAACTGTGAACCGAACATGACCGTGAATATCTACGATTCATCTACTCTCGTAGCTACCGGAACTTCCGACAGCTCCGGTAACTTCAGCATGAGTACAGCGGTATTGAATGATGGGACGCATTCGATCAAAGCAACAGCAACGGATCCAGGTTCTAGAACGAGTGCAGCCTCAAATATCTATACGGTCACTGTAAATACCGCAGCACCGATGATCTCGAACGTTGCTGATCTTTCGCCAATGCATACGAATACCGTCACCACGGTACCGGCTTCTGCCACTGGTGCTTCGACTTATGCCTGGACCAAGATCAGTGGGACGGGGACCTTAACCTTTGGATCACCAACGGCTGCACAAACAACTGTTTCTGCCTCGGCAGAAGGTTCTTATGTGGCTCGTCTAACTGCCACGAGTTCTGGCGGCATATCCGCCTTCCAGGATATCACTATCGTCTGGGATACCACGCCTCCAGTTTTTGAAGGAATCAGCGACGTTCGAAGAAGCGCTGATAATACGACTGCCTGGATCTACTGGAAAGCTGGCTCGGACACAGTGACGAATGCCCCGGATCTGACTTATGAACTCTGCTGGGGCGTAAGCGTCTGTGCCACGAACTTTACAGCACAAGCAACAGTCGATGGTTCACGCTTTGACTATCAGGTGAGCGCCCTAAACGCTGGGTCGACTTACAACTTCGGTATTCGCGCTAAGGATAAGGCCGGTAACACAACAGCCATTATCAGCGGTAGGACCAACGCATCCATGGGGACTGCAACGAGCGTAGCTACCGGAACGTTCCACTCTTGTGCGATAACCGGCGGCGTTATCAAATGTTGGGGCTTGAATGGATCGGGTCAACTTGGGGATGGCGGCAACGTCGACAGTGCTCAACCAGTTACGGTGAGCGGACTGAGTGGATTGACTCCAACCAAAGTTGTGGTCGGGGGTTATTTCTCCTGCGGACTTTTCTCTAACAACACAGTTCGTTGCTGGGGAAGAAACGATTTCGGCCAGCTGGGAACGGGCGATACAACAGGTCTTACCTCTGGAACAACAGAGGCCCTCAATTTGACGACAGTTGTCGACATCGAGGCAGGATCTCATCACGCCTGCGCGAAGACCTTGAGCAACCAAGTCTACTGCTGGGGCTACAATGCTTTCGGTCAGGTGGGCAATGGCTCAACGACCAACAGACCGTCTCCAACATTAATCTCGAACCTGTCTGATATCAGCGACATCGGTCTCGGCTCTAATCATAGTTGTGCGGTCAATTCTACTGGCTCCACCTTCTGCTGGGGCTTGAACACTGGCAGTCAGCTTGGCGATGGCTCGACTAGCAATCGCTTTGCTCCAGTCGAAATCACTAGCGCGGCGGGGTCTGTTCAGATCGACGGCGGTGATGACTTCACCTGCTCGCGCCTAAACTCAGGCACGATGATGTGCTGGGGTAAAAATGGTTTTGGTCAGCTCGGTCGTGGGAACAACACGGATGCGAGTACTGCCGCCGCGGTTGTTAATCTTACGGGGGTTACCGATTTCTCGACTGGAGCCGGTCAGGTTTGTGCTAAGACCAGTTCCACGACTTACTGCTGGGGTAATAACGAGTGGGGCCAACTCGGCAATGATGCGCTCAACGGCTTAAATACTCCAAACGATATCCCCTCTCTGTCTGCGGCTACTACGATCGCAATGGGCGATACCTATGGCTGTGCTCTCTTCTCCGGCATAGCTAAGTGTTGGGGTAGCAACTCAAGAGGCCAACTCGGGGTCGGGGCAGCAGATTTAAGGCTCTTCCCTGTTCAGGTCCAAGGTGTGGCAGGCACAAACAGCGCCGGCACCAAAATCGCAACAGGGCTTGGTCATACGTGTTCGATTTCCGGCACCTCTCTCTACTGCTGGGGTAACAACAATTACGGTCAGCTAGGAAACAGTACGACCATTTCAAGTCTTACACCGGTCATGGCTCAAATCAACGGCACAGCAGTCTCAGTTGTTGCCGGCGATTCCTTCACCTGCGCATTGCTTGATGACGGGAGTGTGAAGTGCTGGGGACTCGGTACAGCGGGTCAGCTTGGGGATAACTTAGCAGCAAACAGTGCATTGCCTCGTTCTGTTGGAATCACGGCGAGCAAAATTACGGCTTCAGGCGACAGCGCCTGTGCTCTTCTTACAACTCAGAAAATTGTGTGTTGGGGAAAGAACGCTGACGGTAACCTCGGCGACGGCACAAAAACGAACAGGGAAGCGCCGACGACACCTTCGGAAACAGCTTCAACAAACTTCATCGATATCGCCAATGGGCCTCGATCGACCTGTGCGGTTCTCGCGGACAACTCTATGAAATGCTGGGGCGCGAACGATGCCGGACAGCTGGGTGATTTGACGACGACGAATCGTCTGATCCCAACTCTTTCGTCCATCATCAGCTCCGTTAGCCAAGTGGCTGTGGGTATCACTAGCAGCTGTGCGCTTCTGCTTGATCAAACCGTGAAATGCTGGGGTAACAATGCTCTCGGTCAACTGGGGAACGGCAATACCAATGCGAGCCCGACAATGGCTCAGAACCTCGCGGGTGGCTTAACTGGAGTGACCTCGATCATCGGTTCGAGAGCCAGCTTCTGCCTCATGGCCAGCGGTGGCGTCAAGTGCTGGGGTAGTAACGAAGGGGGTAACCTCGGCTTTGGAAACATGGAAAATCAATCCACCCCGTCGCCTATCAAAGGAATCGGAGCTATAGCGAATCTCTCGGTAGGGCCGATATCGACTTGCTTTACGCATAAGGCGGGACGAGTGAGTTGTATTGGTAAAGGGTATTACGGGGCATTTGGGCAGGCGACGCCTTACTACTGGAGCCCAAGCGTCAAGGTCTCGAATTAAGTAGGAAGCGCCAGGTCTCAGTTCTTCAGCATAAGTCTGGCGGTCGAATCATCCAAAAAGAAGAGCCCACGATAGATATCGTGGGCTTTTCTTTTGCGTCGTCTCAATCCTAGCTCTTATCAGCTTTTGCAAGCCTTAGCAGCTTTGACTTTGAGTTCGTCCATGCGATTTAAAGAACTCACAATCACGGGTTTATCGAGTTCATCCACCGCTTCCATGTAAGCCGTTAGCTTCACTTTGCCCGCATTCAGAACCTTCTCTGCCTCCGCCGTAGCCGCCGCGCAGTCTGCGGGTGCTGAAGTGAATTTGACGACCGTCGTACCGTACTGGGGAACCTTTTTCACAACCAGAGGTTTCGGGTCGTAAACGTTTTTCGTCCAAAGAGTTCGGCCCACCAGATTCAACACATCGTCACGCCGAACACCGAATTCAAATTTGATCGCGACTTCACCGCCCATACGAAGGCTGACTTCGGCACCGACGATAACTGCATTCGCACCGAACTTCACTTCGTTATCACGGGTATAGCGAGGTTCCCAACCAGCTGTGATGGTCTTGGTCGAAACGTCAACTCCGAGATAACGGTAGTAGGCTTCCATGTTCAATTTATCGAGAATCGCAGTGCCTGCGGCTTCCATAAACTGGTCGCCTTGAGCGCCTTCGCCGATGTTTTTAACCTTCTTTTTGAACATATAAGCATCGACCCAGAACTTGCCGACGATTTTGCGCTCGCCCGGTGCTGTTTCATCGGTAGATGGAGAAACCTGCATCGACATGTTGGTTTCGAGGCTAAACTTCGCCTGGTCGCCGACAACGATTTTGGTCACTTCCGGGTTGATCTTCTTTTTCAGTTCGTCGAGCTCAGGTTCCGGCCGAGACTTGATAAATGATACGAGACTAAAGGTTTCCTCGGCCTTCGATGGCTCGATCGGACCTTCTTCGCCGGATTCAACATCGCCGCTATCTTCTTCGGCAACGGTTTCCTCTTCGACGGAGACATCCTCCGAAGCTGCGGTGCCCGAACCGGTGCTTCCGCCGTTACCAACCTTGACGGTCTTTTTACAAGCGAATGTCAGCGTGAGAAGAGCCAAAGCTAAAATGGAAACTCTCATAAATCTCCCAAAACTGGACGAGGTCTACCCTACTTATCGGAACAAGCTCGAAGCCTATTAATTTAAAAAGATTATGCTTATTAACTTAATGAAAAGATTGATTAAAAATCGTTAATTTTTGATTATTTGAACGACTTTCCACTCTCTCGCAGTCGGAGAATTCTTCAAAATCGGTCCTCATATCCTAGAATATCACAAAGCGGCCAGGCTCCGGTCTGTGCTAAGATTCCTGAACTCCTTCCAGTCGATTCGAGAGGTGCTTTTTGAAAAAGTCGATTTACTTAGGCGTCTTAATTATCATCGGCGCTCTGATCTATACGTTCATTCCTCGTAATCCCGTAAAGCATGTCGAGGCGCTCGCGCTTTATACAAAGGACGGACTCGGGCCGGACAAGGCCGCCGAATACCAGGTTTCCCTGACGGCGACTCAAAAAGCTAAAGGGCAGGAGGATAAAATCATTGCCTCTGTCAGCGGCCGTCTCGAACAGGTTGAACAGGCTCCCGGCGTCTACATCAGCCAATGGCTCGAGATTAATAAACTGACGACTGGCGAACACATTGCGAGTCCCGAGGAGAGCGCAGTCGTCATCAAGAAAACAATTATGACGAGCAATGTCGATGGCGAGCTCAATCACTTTTTTGACAAAGCTTTTCCGAAGGACTGGTTTCGCATGCAGCTCAATGTCATGCAGCGATTCTTTGTAGCTGTACCGCCCAATGTGGGACCCAAATTCCAAAGGAAAGAAAAAGAGGAGCTGGGCGAATACGCAGTCGAATATGATATCCAGACCAAAGGAGATCACCGGGAAATCTCGAAGAAGTGGATCAACTACGAAAGCCCCGATATTGAAATGGACAAGACCTTTAACACGGTCTACTACTTTATCGGCAAAGAAGGCCGGATCATCGGAATCGATGGTGCGATGGCTTTCACTCACAAACAGATCAACGGCGATCAGTTTGTCATCACTCTCACGGTCGACCTCGTAAAGGTTTCTGCAAAAACCGCAGCCGCAGCCGTAGTTGACCAATCCTCGCTCGCCAAAGCGGATGACAGCAAGATTCAAGAAGTTGCTCGTGAAACAACAGCGGCTTCGACTATAGGCTACGAAGAGGCGCTCAAAAGATTGCCTTCGATTACGGGCAAGACCGACAGTCGCGACGTTTATTTAATCTTTGCAGCGCTGAAGGCTGAGCTTCGCACCAATCCCGATCATGCCAATGAACTTCGTGAAAAAATCCTTGCCACTACGGCCCGTGACGAAGGTGCCAAGCGTCAACTGGCTGCTGTCTTCGGAGCGATGGCGCAGAGCGATCAATCCTCAGTGGCGAATGTCCTCGCCGATCTCGCGAGCGACTGCAAAGACGTCTTTTGCAAGGATCAGGCGATCGTCGCTCTAAACGATCATACTCAGCCAACGGTTTCGAGCGGTAAAAAAATGCTCGACCTCGTCAAGACTAAACCAGATCACGACACTACTGCTGCTGCGGTGCTGGCTGCCGGATCCATTGCCTACAAGATTGGTGATCAGCTTCCTGAGGTTCCAGCAGCTCTGATCAGCGCTTATAAAGATCCTAACAATCAACTCCTCAAACGTTCTGTTATAGCCGCCATGGGTAACCATGGCAGCAGTCAATACCTTCCTGTTCTTAAAGAAACGCTCGCTGACAAGGAATCGATGGTGAGAGCGACGACTCTTTACAGTCTGCGCAACATCAAAGCACCCGAAGTGAATGAGATCCTTACAGGGGCGATCGAGAAGGAAAAGGACGGTGACACCATGGTGGAGGGTCTCAAGGCTATGGTCTATCGGGAGATGAGTCCTGCCGAATACGAGCGAGTGGCCATCAAGGTTTCGTCTCTCAAGGACAAAGATAATGCCAACGAAGCGACACGTTTTCTCATTAAGGCCTATGAGCGAAATCCGCAAAACCTCGAAGCCGCTATGATCCTCGTCAAGGATAAGACAAATATACCGACGGTTAAATCCGCAATCGAACGCGAACTGAAGCCCGAAGCAAACTGAGCCCTTGGAAAAAAGAGAGAGCGAGCCAACCCAAAGGTTGCTCGCTCTCTTTGCATTTAAGATCTCTCCCGTTGAAAACGAACGATATTGATGTCTGCTGTTTAGCGATTAAATACTGCGACAGAAAGCCTGTTGACCGCAGAACCATTGCGTGCCACTGAAACGAGCAAATCAAGCAAAGATCGATTCCCGCAAGGTGTTGAAGTGGAAGAGCTTGGATCCTCTCTGGTCTCGTGCCGAATCACTGACTAATCTAGCCCTGTCAGTAGAGGAGGCCTTAGTATGTCAGAGGAAGTCAGTTCAAAAGTTTCTCGTCGTTTCTTTATTCAGAAAGCCGGTATAGCCGGTGCTAGCGCAGTCAGTACACCGATCGTGGGACTGGCGCCCGTGCAGGCTCTTGCTGCAACTGCAGGCGCAGCCGTCACGTTTATTCCTGAAGGAGCGCAGCCGGTTCGTTTGAAGATCAATTCGAAGGAATACAATCTGAAGCTTGAACCAAGGGTCACGCTTCTCGATTGCCTGAGAGAAAATATCGGTCTCACCGGAACGAAAAAGGGTTGTGACCACGGTCAATGCGGAGCTTGCACGGTTCACGTCAACGGCCAGCGCATCAATTCCTGTCTGAGTCTCGCTATGATGCACGAGGGCGATGAGATCACCACGATCGAAGGCCTCGGCAGTCCTGAAAAACTCCATCCCATGCAGCAGAGTTTTGTAAAGCATGATGGCTTTCAGTGTGGCTACTGCACACCAGGCCAAATCATGTCTGCAGTTGCTCTCCTCAAAGAACCCTGCGGCAAAGCCGACAGTGACGTTCGTGAAGCGATGAGCGGCAACATCTGTCGCTGCGGAGCTTACAAAAACATCTGCACTGCGATTCAGGACGTGCGCGGCAATCTAAAGGAGGCAAAGGTCTGAGATGCACAATTTCATATACAAACGTATCAATACCCTCGATCAGGCAACCTCCGCCTTTGCCTCGCCGGCAGGCAGCCTGGCCGCTGATCAAAGCCGTTTTTTAGCCGGCGGTACCACACTCATCGATTTGATGAAGCTTGAAGTGGAGAGACCAAAGGCAGTCATCGACATCAATGCTTTGCCTTATAAAGAGATCAAAAAGATCGAGGGAGCGGGTGTTAACATCGGCGCGCTCGTAAAAAATTCCGCGCTCGCAAATCATGAGCTTATTCAGAAAGAATATTCTGTGCTGTCCGAAGCCCTTCTGGCTGGAGCCTCGGCGCAGCTTCGCAATAAAGCGACAACGTCAGGGAATCTGCTGCAGCGAACCCGCTGCGTCTACTTTCGGGACCTGAGTAAACCCTGTAATAAACGAGAGCCCAAATCAGGTTGCTCGGCGCTTGAAGGCTTTAACCGAAATCTGGCGATCCTTGGCACAAGCTCGAGCTGTATTGCCAGCAATCCGTCCGACATGAACGTTGCGATGACAGCTCTGGAAGCTAAGATCAATATCGTGTCGAAGAAGGGGAATCGCGATGTCGACATTGCTGACTTTTACCTTCTACCTGGTTCCACTCCAGAGAAAGAAACCGTTCTTGAGACCGGTGATTTTATCACAGGCTTAACTCTTCCTCCTCTCCCAGCTGGAACCAGATCGCTTTATCTCAAACTTCGTGATCGCGCCTCCTACGAGTTTGCTCTCTCGTCCGCAGCAATCGTGGCAACGATCAAGGGTGGAAAATTCGAACGCATTCGCATGGCAATGGGCGGTATCGGTGCCAAACCCTGGCGGTCCTTGTCAGCTGAGAAGATGCTTGAAGGTGGGCCAGCTTCCGAAGATCGTTTCCGGGCTGCCGCAGAAGAATTTGTGAAGGGGGCAAAAGCCCAATCGCAGAATGGTTTCAAGATCGAGCTTGCCAAGCGTTGTTTGGTGCATGCCCTCAACCAGGTGGCGAAAGCTTAAGAAAGGATTTCCCATGGCAGCGACAGATACAATTGCAGTCGTCACCGGCAAGAACGTGGCCCGAATCGATGGGCCGCTCAAGGTGTTAGGCCGAGCTCAATATACCTCCGACCACAATGTTGAAGGAATGGTTTTTGCGGTTCCCGTATGTGCGACGATAGCCAAAGGGCGAGTTAAAAAAATTGATTCGAGTGCAGCCGAAAAACTCAAAGGTGTGCTGGCAGTCTACTCGCATTCGCAAAATGGTCTTGCACCTCTATATCGACCGACGGAGGAGGAGGGATTTGCCTTTAAAATATCCGAGGCAAGGCCCGCTTTTGAAGATGATGTCATTCGCTATTACGGGCAGTATATCGCCGTCGT
>SEDW01001046.1 GCA_004193325.1 Pseudomonadota bacterium
TAGTTGAAGCCACCTTCGTTAGCGCCCGAGAGAGCATCGGAAGGATTTTTGAAGAGACCATAGTCACTCAAGTTCGGGCAATCGACAGCGAGGGCATCCCAGTTCACGCCAGGAGCAGAGGGAGCGCAGATCGCAGCGATATCGTCTTCGCTCATCGCAGGTGCTGGCGTCGGAACCGGAGGCACTTCCGCGAGAGTCACTTGAGCCAGACGCGGGAGGGTACAGGTATGGGCTGTGAGATCACGATCCATTTTGCCAGGAATCGGTGACCACCAGGCTTTGAACCAGAGGTTCATGTTACCAAAGTAGCTCTTCTCGCCACCGTCTTGATCATTGGGGCCGAGACAGATGCGTTTATTTCCTTCGAGTTTGGCTTCGGTCGCGTTGCCGGCGGCATCGAGGTTACCGAGACCATCATAGGTAATGTGAGGGATGCGGTTTGGAATGCTGAGTGCAGCTGCGATAATGCCGAGCTGGTTAGTGCCCTTGATAGGGTTTTTGCCGGCGTTACGGAAAATGTTGTCATGGATGTAGATGCTCTCAGGCATCGCATCGTAGGATTTATCTTCGACCGCTCGTTCAGTAATGAGATAGCTCACGATCGCGATGCTGGTCGTGTTGTGCTGGTCAATGGTGTTGCCAAAGATCTCGACATCATCGTTCGACATGATGAGAATGCCTGTGCCTTGCGGAACAGTTGCAACCGAGTTGCCGGGAGGTGCGAAGTTTTTAAAGTTGTTCGCATAGATCACGTTATTGTAGAGGCGAGTGCCCTGTCCACCCTGTACGAGGAGGTTCGGGAGGTTGAAGACGAGGATACCGCCGGTGTTGTTCGTCACAAAGTTATCATAGACGTCAGCGTTCTGAGAGTTTTCGATCTCAACGCCAGCGACGTTATACTCAGCGCGGTTGTTACGCACGACGATGTTATGCGATTGACCCACATAGATACCGGCATCGGAAGCGCCGTTCACAACGTTGTCTTCGACGAGAACATTTGAACATTGAACAGGATAGATACCGTAGCCGCCGTTATCGAGCGCGCCCTTCTCCGTCCATTCCACTTTCGTTCGACGGATCGTCGCTCCGTTAGCACCGATGATCTTGATACCGTCACCGGGCTGATTAACGACACCAAGGTCTTCAATCGTCATGTGATCGGCGGCACCATAAATCGCCTGCGATCCCACAGCGTCGTCGCCGTAGATCAGGACTGTCTTATCCATGCCCTCACCACGTAGCGTGATGTAGGGCGTGTTGATGGTGAGTTCGCCGCGCATTTGAAAGCGACCGGCAGGCAGTTGAACCGTGTCTCCGGGTTGCGCGAGAATCAGAGCTTCCTGCGCATCAAATTCCAAACGATCACTCGCTGGAACGGTCCAGACCTTGGCTTCGGCAATCGCCGAGGAGAAGAGAAGAGTCAGCAT
>SEDW01001047.1 GCA_004193325.1 Pseudomonadota bacterium
ACGATCCACTGTTCGCAAGACGCTCTCTGCGTGAGGTCAAAGCCATTCCTGCCCAAGCGCGAGACTCAAACTGCTGCGCTCAAGCTCCCCCTCACCTTCCCAAAGTCTTTCAAAGCGCAACCCAATCTGCATAAACGATCGCGCCCCAAACAGCCTCGAATCGAGACCCCAATAGTGCCGCCAATCTCCAGCAATGGATCCATAGCGACGATCGATGGGATTTGCCACCTGACCCTTTTCAACCAAGCCTCGATAAGCTACAGCCGAGATCAATCGATCGAGAGTATTCACCCGGTAATCGATTTGCAGGCGAGCTTCCTCCTGAGCAAACTGTGAGTCTGAGTAGTCCTGACGATTCGAGAGGAGAATAAGCGAATAGGTGGAATAGCGAGTGGAGTAAGCCCAATCCATTTCATAGGCGCGATTGAGTCGTTGCTGACGATCGCGGGTCTGATTGTTGGTCGTGAGACTGCCGTAGGAGGCAAGGAGATCGATCCCTTGCTCGAGATTAAGAGTCATGCGCAGATTACGAGTCCAGAGGTACTGGCTCCTGAGACTTGCCAGAGTCTGACTGTCATCGCCATCAATGAGGTAGCTCAATCGCGCTTGGCCCTGAAGCCGCTCGTTAGGCTTTCTCGTCAGACTCACGAGCGGACCGTTACGATCCCCATCGAGCGAACGATAGCCAATTCCACCGAGGTAGTCGGGCGAGACCGATTGCACATATTGGGCTTCGGCCTCATTCAAATCCTGGCTTTGATCAAAATCATTCCGATGGTCTCGATAGATGATCACCGATCGGCGAAAGCTTGAGTCTAGACTCCGTTCACGCCCAAGACCGAGCTGCCAGCGGATCGCTCCAGCTTCGTAAACTGATCCATCATCGAGGGCATCTTTGATTTGGTAGTGGTCCTGCCGAAACTCGCCGGAGAAAGCGAGCGAGCTCTGCGATCCGAGGCGAATCGTATCACCTAACCTGACTCCAGCATCAGCCCGAGTGGTCTCGGGAGATTTGTATTGTGAAAAGTCCTGCCCGAGTCGATTGGCAGCCTGATAAATCTCTTCGAGGCTCGCCCCATCTCCCTTAAACGCTCGACCATTGTATCCAAGCTCTAGATTCAGGCGATGCGATCCAAATCTCTCTTCCTCACGAACTCTGCTACCGATCAATCCGCTGTAGTCCGAACTGATTCCAAGATCCCAATTAAGTCGTCGATCGGAAATCGATCGTTCATTCTCATCGAGGTAGAGCACCGATCCCTGAACAAAGCCTTGTCCTACTTCATCCTGAGCCTGACGATAGCCAGCTGCAGCGAGCCCTGACAGTTTTTTAAGAGGCTCCGCCTGATAGACCTCAATCTCGACCTGCTCGGGATCTTCCAGATCAATGACTCGAGGAATCGCCTGCGAATTCACACCTACAGAGC
>SEDW01001048.1 GCA_004193325.1 Pseudomonadota bacterium
CAGACCGTGTGAAAACCAGCTACTCAGCAGCTAACCAAAAAAAATGCCCCGATCAACTCGGGGCATTTTCCATTTATACAGAGAAGAAAAAGACCTTCCTCAGGCCAGTAACTCCATCATTCGGCGCACACCCAGCACGTTGATCGCTCTTTTCAGGTTGTAGGCGTTCACCGCCAGCGCCATTTCCGTTCGCGCACCTTTGAGCTGGCGAAGCAGGAACCGGCCATTGCCGTAAATCCATTGTTTGAGGTTGCCAAACGGGTGCTCAACGATGCTTCGTCGAGCCTCGACGATTTCCGGGTGGGCCTGCATTCGCAGCGCCATTCGCTCAAATGCATCTTCATAGGCATGACGTGTGATCGAGCGGTATTTGGTCTTGGTGCATTGGTTTTTAAGGGCGCAGGATCCACAAGCGCCAGCGCTGGCGCGGTAGAAACGCTTTCCCTTGTTCAACTGAACCAGCGTCAGCAAATGGCCGGTCGGGCATTGATAACGATCATTTTCCCGATCATAGGTGAAGTCTTCCCGACGGAAAAACGAGGGCTCTTCGACCTTGCTGTTGATGGTTCGATTGATCGGTACATACGCTGTGATGCCCGCGTCGTCGCAGGCTTGGAAGTGCTTGCCGCTGGAGTATCCAGCATCAGCCGTGACGGTCAGATTCGGCTGTTCCAGCACTTCCTGAGTCGCTTTTGCCATCGGCTCCAGTTGCTTTCGATCGTCGCTATCCTGAGTGACTTCGTGGTGCACGATCAGGCTGTTTTCAGCGTCGACTGCGGTCTGCACGTTGTAGGCAACGGCCATGCCCTGCGGGGCTCGCATCATCCGCGCATCGCTTTCGGTGCTGATGAATTGCGTAATTTGCAGCTCGTCCATCAGTGCCTGGCAGGTCAGGTTGTCGTCCCGCTTGGCGGTCAGTTTTGCCAGCACCGTTTTAACAGCGCTTCGATCAACCACCTCTTCATTTTCGTCGCGATCTGCGCTGTCCAGATCCTCCAGATACTTCGCTATCCGGCGATCAAGTTTTTCCTGATCGCGCTTGAGGTGCTTGGTGCTGATGTGACGACGGGCCGAGGCTACGGCCTTGAATTTGCTGCCATCAATAGCAACCAGATCACCTTTTACCAGGCCTGCCGAACGGCAGAACTGAACAAACGCGCGGCACGTTGCGGAGAACGCAGTGGCGTTATCTTTGCGGAAGTCGGCGATGGTTTTGAAGTCCGGCGCGAGGCGGTTGAGCAGCCACATGACTTCGATGTTGCGTTGGCACTCAGCCTCAAGCCGGCGCGAAGACCGTATGCGCTGGAAGTAGCCGTAGATGTAGAGTTTGAGCAGGTCGGCGGGGTTGTAGGGCGGACGTCCGTTGCCCTTGGGAATAGCTTTATCGAACCCCAGAACCCTGAGATCCAGGCGCGAAACATAGGCTTTCGAGATTCGCCCTGGATGTACGCCATAAGAAAATGCCCCGCATCTTTCGATGCGGGGCATTTTCTTAGATCTGAGGCAGGTTGGCTAGGTTTTCACACAGTCTGCGTAGGACCGGCTTTAGCCGGGAAGGCGCCGGTGGGCACGCCGCAAAATTCAGGTTGCTCACACTGACCTCTTCCCGGCTGAAGCCGGTCCTACTGTGCATCGCATGCAGCCAGCGGGATTGGCGTTGACGCTGACTCGTAGGACCGGCTTTAGCCGGGAAGGCGTCAGTGGGCACGCCGCAAAATTCAGGTTGCTTGCACTGGCCTCTTCCCGGCTGAAGCCGGTCCTACGGTGCATCGCATGCAGCCAGCGGGATTGGCGTTGACGCTGACTCGTAGGACCGGCTTTAGCCGGGAAGGCGTCAGTTGTCACGCCGCAGAATTCAGGCTGCTTGCACTGGCCTCTTCCCGGCTGAAGCCGGTCCTACTGTGCATCGCATGCAGTCAGCGGGATTGGCGTTGACGCTGACTCGTAGGACCGGCTTTAGCCGGGAAGGCGTCAGTGGGCACGCCGCAAAATCGAGGATGCTCACACTGGACTGTTCCCGGCTGAAGCCGGTCCTACTCATGCACCGTATGCATCCAGCAAGAACCCGCAAGCATCACCCGCAGCTAGATCAATTACCCGAGTAAAAGGGAATCGGCTGGCGTGGCGCTTCGGGTGTGGTGTGGGGCTGGCCGACCATTTCGTCGTAGACCACCGGGTGGACGATAAACAGTTTCACTTCCTGG
>SEDW01001049.1 GCA_004193325.1 Pseudomonadota bacterium
ATAACCCAGGGCCTCGTCATCCCGATCGGTGACGCCTATCGTCTCGTCGAACTCGACATTCCTCTCGACGGTCGCGAAATCAGTGTGGAATATCGCTTCAGCCATGACCGGATTCAGCAGGCCGCGAATGATCTCATTCCGGATGATGAGCGTATGGAAGTGCGTCACCGAGCTGGCCGCACACTTATCAAACTTCACAAACATAAAAACCTTGACGACTATGTCTTTGCCATCGTTAACCACCTGAATGCGAGCGCCCACTTCCTCTCTACAGAAGCGGACCGGATCGAACTCATGGGGTTGAATCTTCAGGCGGGCCGTAAAGCTAAGCTATCGGCTGCCTATCAGACCTCGCTGGAATACCTTACGGCTGCGATGCAGATCGAAAAATCCGCCGACTGGGACGAGCAGTACGAAATGATGCTGGGCCTTTACCGCGAAGCGGCTGAAGTTGCGTTTCTGAGTAAAGCCTTCGATCCGATGCAGCGCTACATTGATAAGGTCCTTCAAAAGGGTAAAACCCTACTGGAGAAAATTCCTGCGTACGAAACCCAGGTCCATGCTGCGACCTCACGAAACGATATGCAGGAAGCGATCACGATCGGCAAAAAAATTCTAAAAGAATTGGGCATCTCAATTCCGCAGAATCCCTCGACGCTAAGGGTTGCAATCTCGCTCCTGCACACCAAGTGGAAACTGAGAAAATACAGTCAGGCAGAACTTCTCAACCTGCCCGAGATGAAAGATCCCATCGAACTCGCACGTATGCATTTTCTTTATGCCATGGCGCAGGCGATCTTTTACTTCTTCCCGAAACAAGTGCCGCTCATTACGAGTGAGATCGTTCGAAAGTCTTTAAAACACGGTAATACAGCCACATCTGCGCTTTCCTACACGACCTACGGCATGATCATGGCGGCGATGGTCGGTGATGTGAAAGAAGGCTATCGACTCGGTGAGCTCGGCATTCAGCTCTACGACCGCTTGAAAGCCAAGGATATTGAAGCGGCCACTCTTGTCGTATTCAACATGTTTATACGCCCCTGGAAGGATCACATTCGTTCCACGATGACGCCGCTCCTGGCTGCGCACCAGGCGGGTCTTGATGCCGGTGACTTTGAATTCGCGGCGCATGCTGCCAGCGGATATTGTAACCGTAGCTTTTTCACCGGTTCCGAGCTCAAGGGCCTCTCAAACGAGATGCTTAAGTTCACGCAGGTCATCGAACAGATCGGTCAGCGAAACGATGAAGAGCAGATCAAGATTCTTCACCAGATGGTCATTAACTTTGTCGAGATCAAGGCTGAGCCGTCGGTGCTCAAGGGCGATACTTTTGATGAAGACCGTATGATGGTCGTTTACGAACGAAACCGCGACTCCGCTGGTCTCTTCGTCAATTATTTCTATAAGCTCATGCTGGCCTA
>SEDW01001050.1 GCA_004193325.1 Pseudomonadota bacterium
CGTGACCGTACGGTGAAGATCGATATTCCTTACATTACGCGCCTCGACAAAGAAGTTGAGATCTATAAGAAAGACTTCAACTCCGGGACAGTTCCTCACATTCACATTGCCCCTCACACGCTTGAGATGGCGTCGATGTGGGCGATCCTCACCCGTCTTGAGGAGCCAAAGAAGGCCAACCTCACGATCATTCAAAAGCTCAAGCTCTATAACGGCAAGTCGATCCCGGGTTTCACCGAAGACAACGTTAAAGAGCTTCGCAAAGAGACAATCCGCGAAGGTCTCGAAGGCATCAGCCCTCGTTACATTCAGGACAAGATCTCAAACTCTCTCGTGACTGACCGCGGCACTGGCTGTTTGAACCCCTTCATTCTTTTGAATGAGATGGATTCAGGCCTCAAGAACCACAGTCTGATCCGTGACGAAGAGATTCGTAAACGTTATCGCGAGCTCCTCAGCATCGTGAAGATGGAATACGAAGATATCGTCAAACACGAAGTGCAACGTGCGATCTCAGCTGACGACAGTGCTATCGAAAAGCTCTGCGGCAACTACATCGACAACGTCAAGGCTTACACTCAGAAGGAAAAAGTCAAAAACCCATACACGGGTGAGACCGAAGAGCCGGAAGAGCGCCTGATGCGTTCGATCGAAGAGAAGATCGACATTCCAGAGTCTCGTAAAGACGACTTCCGCCGTGAAATCATGAACTACATCGGTGCCCTGGCTCTCGATGGTAAAGTCTTTGATTTCCGTATGAATGAGCGCCTGCACAAAGCTCTGGAACTCAAACTCTTCGAAGACCAAAAAGATACAATCAAGCTTACAAGCCTTGTATCAAGTGTCGTTGACAAAGAAGCCCAGGCGAAGATCGACGTCGTTAAAAACCGTCTGATCAAAAACTACGGCTACTGCGAAATCTGTGCGAACGATGCCCTTGGCTTTGTTGCCAGTGTGTTTGCTCGCGGCGATGTCATGAAAAAAGACAAAAAATAAGACGGGGCAGCGCTCTTGGGGGGGACCTTTCTCCCCCACCCCTAAGGGTGTGGTATCCCGGGAATGCTGCCTTCCTCGGATCTACCCCACCTCGCTCCTCTCCCCGTACATTGAGTTATCCGGCAGATAACGCGCTTTAGCGCCTATGGGGGAATCCTATGGATTCAGATCTGAACCGATTCCGCAAAATCGTTCGCGGCAAAATTAAAAAAGAGCTGAGACGCTTTATTTCCAGCGGTGACCTTGTCGGTCGTCAGGGCAATAAACGGGTTACTATTCCCCTCCCTCGCATCGATATTCCGCATTTCAGCTTTGGTAATGGCGAAAAAGGTGGCGTGGGCCAGGGCGAAGGCGAAGTCGGTGATGAAGTCGGTCAAGGGCAACCAAAGCCCGGCGAAGGCGAAGCTGGCGATCAGGAAGGCAAACA
>SEDW01000165.1 GCA_004193325.1 Pseudomonadota bacterium
TCATATCAACCGGGCTAAAGAACGAATCAAAATCCTCTTAGACGGCGACACACGAAAGGAGAAGCACGATGCAGGATGATGAACTTTTCGCTTTGATGAAGAAAGAAATGCCTTATCTCGCAGACGATGGCTTTTCGGATCGGGTGCTGGAATCTTTGCCGGAGCAACGTCGCTTTCGGGCACGAATTCTTTCGCTGAGCTTTGGTCTTGCTATTGTGCTGGCTTTTGGCTTTTGGGTCATGAGCAGCGGTTCTTCAGGGATGAGTGCCATCGCCAGTCCACTCGTTTTAAGTGCAGCGACCGTTGCGTTTTGGTCTTTTATCGCACTCTTTGCTTTTGTTAGCGTGGATGAAGGCGTGTTCGAGATCTAATAGATTTTCAATTTTACAATGAAAGCTAACCTATCAGCCCTGCTGAGGAGGAATATTATGGACGTCTTGTTTCTGATATTTGTCATCGAAATTTTGTCGCTCTTGGGTTTTATGTGGTTGAGTGACTGGGCTAAGTCTAGGTCGATGTAGAACTGGCTTTTCAATTTGTGCATTTTATTTTGCCTCAAGCACTTAGCCTTTGTTTTCAAGAGCAAGCCGGCATCGAACCTTCTCCCTCTTAATCCATTCGAATTGACAGTAATCCACCCGGCTTTCAAAAATAGAAGAGTGAAAAGTTCGCCTGTTCCAGGACTTCTCTCAACAAATGTAAATAGGCATTCGTTGGATCGGCGTTGGAACCTAGACGGGAAATGGAAATTTCGATGCCTAATAATGTCATTACGATCGGCGGATCCGCCGGTGCGATACCAAGTATCATCGAACTTCTTAAAGAACTGCCCAAACTGCCTAATGCCGCAATTTTTATCGCTGTTCACGTTCCATCGCATAGCCCAAGCCTATTGCCGCAAATTTTTGCTAACTCGACATCTATGCCAGTCATGCATGCTCAGGATGGGCTTAGAATGAAAGCCGGCAGCATCTATATTGCTCCCCCAGACTTTCATCTTTTGATTAAAGATGGCTCTATACAGTTAGCCCGCGGCGCTAAAGAGAATCATCACAGGCCTGCGATCGATCCCATGTTTCGCTCGGCCGCCAACGCCTATGGAACAAATCATATCGCAGTGCTGCTCTCTGGCTATCTTGATGACGGGAGCGCGGGTCTTTTGGCTGTGAAGAGAAGTAAAGGCACGGTCATAGTTCAGGATCCCAAGGACACGATCTATCCCGATATGCCACGCAATGCGCTTGAATTCGTTGAGGCCGATTGTGTCTGCCGATTGAGTGAGATTGTCCCTTTTATTATGAAGCGACTGAAGACAGAACCTGCCTCCAAACCGGCCTTTGATCCACTTGTCGAGAAAGAAGTCGAGATGGTGAAGATCACCAACGGCGATTCAAGTGGAGAGATGCCTGGCACAGCCTGCGGTCTGGTATGCCCGGAGTGCTCTGGTCCTTTGTGGGAAATATTAGAAAAGGACAGTCACCTGGTTCGCTATCGTTGTCATGAAGGACACGCCTACTCAGCTTTGAGTCTTGAGGCGAGTCAGGACGAAGATTTGGAAGCGGCTTTGTGGACGGCTCTTCGGGCCATGGATGAAAAAGTCGAATTGGCTGAAAAACTTGCCCAGCGGGCGAAGATTATGGGTCAGGATAATGCTGTTCTACGGTTTCAATCGAGGCATATCAAAACGCGGGAGCAGGCAGAACTTCTTCGAAAATTATTGAAGGAAGGTTTGACTCATCACAAAGAATAGGAAGATTAAATTTAATATTCGTAATACCATTCCTTTTTTCGCAAATAGTCTCGCTCAGGATTCAATATGGTTTCAGCTTCGAATTTTGTGGAGTCAGGTTCAGAAAAAGAACATTCGAAACTGATCAACTTTCCTTACGTCGCAGTACTTGGATCGTCGGCAGGTGGTCTTGCGGCTCTCGAAACTTTTTTCACGAATATGCCTGACGGACAAAACCTTTGTTTCGTCCTCGTGATGCATATGGCTGAGAATCACGACTCTCCCATCAAAGAAATTCTTAGAAATTTTACGCCTATGCGCATCGTCGAAGCCAGCAATGGCATGATGCTCGAGAGAGATACGATCTATTACATCTCGGCCAATCGTGAGGCAAAGATCGTTAAGGGATCATTCGAGATTTCGATGACTCGAAGTCCAAGCCCCATTGATTACTTTATGAAAGCTGTGGCCGAAGAAAAGCGATCCAGCGTTATCGGGATGATTTTCTCGGGAGCAGGATCAGACGGCGCCCAGGGCATGAGGGCTATTCGATCGACCGGCGGCTTGGTCATGGTTCAGGATCCTGAATCGGCGGATCACGCGAGCATGCCGAACAGCGCCATCCAGGCAACCGAAACGGAATACGTGTTTGCTCCAAGGGAAATGCCTCGGCACATCATCAAGTGGATCATGAACGAGGGGGCCATCGCTTCAGGCGACGGCCTTAAGCTCCGGACAGAATCAGCAGTCGATTTACAGCGCATTATCTTTCTCCTGAAATCAACCACTGGGCATGATTTCACTTTCTATAAAAAGAACACGATCAAGCGTCGCCTCGAACGCCGCATGTCCGCTCACAGTCTCGAGCTGCTCAGTGACTACGTGCGATTTCTTGAGAATGATGTGAGTGAACGCGCTCGTCTTCTCAAAGAACTTCTGATTGGCGTGACAAATTTCTTTCGTGACACAGAAGCCTTTGAGGCTTTAAAACACGAGATCATTCCGCATATTCTCAAAGACTATGTTCCGGGAAAACCCTTACGCATGTGGGTCGCAGGCTGCTCAACTGGCGAAGAAGCCTACTCGATTGCTATCACAGTTCTTGAAGTCTGCCGGGATCTCAATCTCCACGTCGATCTCAAGATTTTTGCCTCAGATATTGACAAGGATGCAATTGAAATCGCCCGGGAAGGAAGATTCCCGATCACGATCAATCATGATGTTTCGGAAGAGCGCCTCGCTAACTTTTTTCACCTGCGTGCCAACGAATATCAGATCAAAAAAGAAGTGAAAGAACTGATCATCTTCTCGCATCATGATGTGGGACGAGATCCTCCCTTCTCGAAGCTCGATATGATCAGTTGCCGCAATCTCATGATCTACATGGAACCTGTGCTGCAGCAAAAGCTTTTGCGCATCTTTCATTATTCACTGCTACCGGGCGGCATTCTCTTCATGGGGAATTCTGAGACGATCGGCGAAGCAGCTGGTATGTTCACGACTTTTGACAAACGCTGGAAATTCTATGAGCGAAAAGCCAGCTATGTTTCCATTGCACGCGGAGCTGATTTTGAGGCCTTCCGCAACTTTGCCCTGAATCAGCCGGAGCATCAGCGTCCAGCAACCGCTCTCCCCCGTAAGATGGCTATTCGGGAATTGAGTCAGGACTTTCTGCTGACTCACTTTGCGCCGCCGAGCGTGGTCTGCGATGAATTAGGCGATATCGTTTACATTCACGGCCGCACGTCCAACTACCTCGAGCCACCAAGTGGAGAAGCCAGGCTCAATATCTTCGCCATGGCGAAGGATGATCTCAAGCTCGAAGTGAGTCGTGGCTTTCAAAAGGCTCTTTCCACGGAACAGAGCGTCCGCTTCTCCGACATCAAGATCAAGACGGAAACACAGATTCTAAATGTCGATATCACGATAAGACTCCTGACTCGTCCTCAGCAACCGAGCCGTATGGTAATGGTGACTTTTGAAGAGGGTTTGATCGAACCGATCCTCGACGAAAACACCTACCACGTCGACTACCTCGGCCGAGACGAGCACGTGCGTGAGATCGAACGCGAACTTCTCTTCACCCGCGAGCACATGCAAACCCTCGTCGAGCAACTTGAGACGTCCAATGAAGAACTGAAGTCGATGAATGAGGAGCTGCAAAGTTCTAACGAAGAACTTCAAAGCTCCAATGAGGAGCTTGAAACCGCCAAAGAAGAGCTTCAGGCCGTGAATGAAGAACTCATCACTGTCAACGCTGAGCTTCACGAAAAAATAGAGGAACTGTCTACCGCGAATAACGATCTCGATAACTTCCTGTCGAGTTCCAGTATCGCGACCATCTTCCTCGATCGGCATTTCCTTATCACTCGTTATTCCAGATCAACAACTCGAATCTTCAACTTGATTCCCTCCGACATTGGTCGCTCGCTCGGCGACATTGTTTCGCAGGTTCGCTATGAAGACGTGCTCAAAGACGCGGAAGAAGTATTGAATAATCTTTCTGTAGTCGAACGCATGGTGGAGATGAGAGACGGCCGCTGGCTCTTTATGCGTATTACCCCGTATAAGACCTCGGAAAATGTCATCGATGGAGTGGTGATTGGATTTTCCGATATAAGCGAGCAAAGGCGCCTCGAGCGACAGGCTTCGATCCTTCACCGGATAGTTGAGCTTGGCAAAATTCCCGTTCTTGTGTTTGATAAGAATGAATCGATTTTGTACACAAGTCGTCAGCTTCACCAAATGCTGGGATACAGCGAGGGTGAATCGCTACCGACACAGTTCGAAAATTCAGGTTTTGAAATACTTGATAAATTGTTCAAGGCCACTGATCAGGCTCTCTGGAAAGGGAAAATCAATCTTCAGGAAAAGACTGGCAGCATGAAAGAATTTTCTGCTGAAATCAGTCCAGTCGGTGAGGACTCCGATCTGAGGGTTGTGGTTGTGACTCCAAGCTAGGAAAGTAACATGCTGTTCAAGGAATTCGCTCGTATGCCAGGGGACGTATTAAGCCGACGCCAGAATTTCGAGCTTTATAATCTTGAACACATGCGCCTTGTTGAAGAACTCAAGGCTCATCAGGCCGAGCTGGAAAACCAAAACGAAAAACTGAGACGTTCGGAAAGCCGCTTAAGCGGTCTTTCCCGACGTTTTTCAGATCTCTATAATTTTGCTCCGGTGGCCTATATTACCTTCTCCTCTACCGGCGAAATTCGAGAACTCAACCTAAAAGCTAGCTCAAGCCTTGGCACCGTCCGCAGTGAAGAAGTCGGAAAACCATTTTCAGCCTTTGTCGTGCCTCGCTCCTTCAGCGCCTTCAGCCAGCATCTAAAAGACTGCCTTAATTCCTTTCGATCCGTTCGAACGACTCTGGAACTGATGGACTACGATGATCGCATTTTTGAAGCTGAGCTCGAGAGTATCGCCTGCCGCGATGAGCGTGACGGTGAGATCCTTATTCGATCCATGCTTCGTGACGTCACAGAGGCTCGCAAGAGCGAAAGGGAATTAAAGGCCGCTCGTGACAAAGCCGAAGCGGCTAACGTCGCTAAGAGTCAGTTTCTTGCTAACATGAGCCACGAAATGCGCACTCCGCTTGGAGTCATGCTGGGGTTTGCTGACCTGCTGTTGGATAGTTATGGGCAGGAAGATGAATTGAAGGAAGGCTTGGACGCAATCCGTAGAAACGGCAAACATCTACTAGGGCTGATCGATGATCTTCTCGATATTGCCAAGGTCGAAGCCGGTCAGATGCAGATGGAGTTAACGCAGGTCGACCTTAAGTCTGAACTCAATAACATTGTCAATCAATTCAAGTTTAAATGCTCAGAAAAGGGCATTGATCTTGAAATTCAGGCATCGAGCAGTCTGCCTGATCAAATCACTACAGATGCTTTGCGCTTTCGGCAGATTCTTCTGAATATTCTGAGTAACGCCCTGAAATTTACCGCGAGCGGCTCAGTCAAGGTCAACGTCTTCCTGCTTCCTGATTCGGCTCTCAAGACCCAGTTTCTTTGTCTGGATATCACCGATAGCGGCTGTGGAATCACTCCCGAGCAAGCAAAGCTTCTTTTCAAACCCTTTGCGCAGGCTGATGTGTCCACATCGAGACGCTTCGGCGGCACGGGGTTAGGTCTCAGTCTGGCGCGCAATCTTGCGGAAGCGCTAGGCGGAAGCCTGGATCTACTGCGAAGCGAAGTGGATTTCGGATCTACGTTTCGTATCAAACTTCCTACCGGTCACTCCTATGTCAACCATCTGGCAACCGAAGTGCTGAATGATGAATCTCAGATTTTTAAAGACGAACAGATGGGGTCTTTGGAAGGGCTCAAGGTGCTTGTGGTCGAGGATGCCCAAGACAATCGCCTTATTATCTCGCGCTTTCTCGAGCATGCTGGGGCTTCGGTTCAATGTGTCGACGATGGTGAGAAAGGGGTGGAGTTTGCCAGTAGCAATGAATACGACATTGTCCTGATGGATCTCAGGTTGCCCGTCATGGATGGCTATTCAGCGAGTTCCCTTCTTCGGGAAAAAGGCTGCGAGACGCCTATTATCGCCCTGTCAGCTGACATCAATGAAAACGACGATGAGATGGCCAAGAACAAAGACTTTGACGCTTACCTGAGCAAGCCCATCAACTGGCATAAATTAGCCGGCACCATCGTGCGCTGCCGCTCGGGTCGAAAACATCTGCACTGATTCTTTAAACAAAAAAATCCCCGAAACATGCGTTTCGGGGATTTTTTGTAGAGGACAAAAGTCTTAAAACTTAAGGCCAGTCAAGGTCGCATCGTCGACTTTCACTTGAGCTTTTTCACGAAGCGACTTAACGAGATCGTTACGTGCGTTCATGCGGATGTCCTGCTCAACTTCTGGTTTCTTGTCTTCAAATTTCACTGCTTCGCCGCCGCGAGTGTCAGCAACTTTGATGATGTGGTAACCGAATTGAGTCTTGACGAGTTTTGGATAAACTTTGCCTTTTTCGGTGCCGAAAGCAGCTTTTTCGAATTCTGGAACCATACGGCCAGCTTTGAACCAGTTAAGGTCGCCGCCTTTAGAACCGTTTGGATCGGTCGCGTA
>SEDW01000166.1 GCA_004193325.1 Pseudomonadota bacterium
GGCTATGTAATGAAGGCTCAAGATGGAGAAAAGCGTTTTCCTATCCTCTTCGCACTGCATCAAAAGCTTACATCTTAGACATAGTAAATTAGCCTCGCATGCCTATAATGAAGGCTTCAAATACAGAAAAATTATAGTCAGCATATTTTGCTTTTCAGTTGGCACTCGAGTTTTGTATGCTGGGCTCTCAGGTGTCAGATAGCTTATGTAAGATCCCCGTTCAATGGACTCCATTGAACGGGGTTTTTCTTTGCTGAACTTTCTCAGTCGCAATTGAAGCCGGATGTGTTGATGTAGTTCAGCGGATAGCGAAGACTTTTGTAGGCACAGGAAATCCAAACTCTTTGTCTCGTCACGTCCATAAGAAGTCCGCCGCCAGCGTCGCAGTTGAGGCTTCCGCGATTGGGTCCGCTGACGGAGCCGATGAGTTGCAAGCAGCGGCCTTCGTTTCCGGCGATGTATGCCGGGCCACCGGAGTCGCCATAGCAAGCGCCGCGTCCGGTTTTCTGTTCGATCTGAAGTTCGTTGAATTTGTTACTCAGAGTAGCCAGGTTGGTGATGATCCACGCCAGAGGGCGTCGCGTTTGATCATTGGTCGATGTTACCCCGTAGCCCGCAATGACGAGGGGCATACTGGTAAAGACAAAGCCTGGTTCCGCCAGACGGACTGGAGCCATTCTCTCACTCAACTCACCTTCGAAGACTATGACCGCGAGATCGTAGAGTTGAGTCTCGGGGATTGCGCTGGCGATGCTAGCCATGCCCTTGTATTGCGGATGGATCTTGTAAGCCCTCGCCTTGAGGTTATCGACGGGAAGTCCGTCCGTGCCAAACCCAATCTCAATCTGATCCGCTCGGCTCACGCCATCGAAACAGTGAGCGGCTGTGAGGAGCTGGTTTTTGCCGATGAGTGTCGCGCTGCAGTAGTGCGATTTGTTCATGACGATGCGAAAGGTGGAGGCGGCGACCAGATCTTCATCGCTGGCCTTGGCTCCGCCGACGATTTCGAGACCGGTGTTTTGACAGCTGATGTTTTTGGACAAGATGGAGATCGCGTCCTTCAAATCAAATTTAGGCGCCGATTGGGAATAGGGTAAGCTTTCCGCTTTGCTCATTTTGGCCTCGGGATTGGCAGTCCCATCGGTTTGAGTTTCGACTTCGCTGTTTCCGTCGCCTGGCAAATTGCCCTCGGATTTGTATTTCGTGTCGAAGTCGGGCGCATCGGCTTTATTCTCGCTACAGGCCGTGAGCCCGGCGAATGCCGCGATGGAGACTAAAGTGATGGAAAGGCGCAGACGCATTGGTGAAACCCTCACCCGTGGATTATCGGTGTTTGGTCCTACGCAGTTGAGCGCTCGGTTTCGGATGGGGATAAGTTAAGGCGATCTGGGGTCTTAGGCTTTAAAAAATGATCGAATTAAATTCCTGGAGAAAGCGTGAGGGCTCTGGTCCATGCGCTTTTTTTGGAAAAAAGGGCGATGAGCGTTTGGTAATCCAAGCGCGAAGCGGCTATACTCAGAGGGTCAAAGCATCGCTTGTGCCCTCGTCTTTTCCTTGATAAAAGGCTGCAAAGACTCGGGCTTGCCCTGGGCGGCACTTAGGCTTAGCGAGGTTTTTGCGCGAAGTTTCTTGGCGCTTTTGTTCTTTTTCGATACAACGGATGCTGAATTAGATTTTTTCAGAGGAAGACATGTCAAAAAAATTCGATGTTGACGGATACGTTTCACGCTGGGACGACAAGCTCATTCCTATCATGCTTGTTTTCATTGTCGGAGCTATGATCGCTGTTTATGCACTTAATGTCTGGGCTCGCCCGGCTTGCACAACACACGATTACGTATTCTGCGGAACGCCACTCGACATGCCCGCTGAAGAAGAAGCTCACGGCGGCGGCCACGCTCCTGCCGGTCATGGTGAAGAAGGCGCTGACCACGGTCATAGCCATGGTGGCGAAGCTGAAGGCCATGGCGCTGAAGAAGCTCACGGACATCCTCACTGATTTAAATTCCTTCTATGTATAAATAGAGGCCGGGTCCCTTGTGGGGCTCGGCCTTTGTTGCGTCTGGATTATTTTTAGCGATAAGCCTTTGGAATGATTGCTGAGGGGAGCTGTTAAAGATCTGTTAATATTGTTAGGTGGCTAATTATCAATTACCATATAATGTATTGCCTGATAATTCCGATAAGGATATGTAAGGGGAGAAGGAGGCGTAATGAAACCGTTCCCAACTAAAGAGTATCTCGACTTCGTCGCTGATCGCTATGCGGTGGCCGATATTTCTGCTCTTGAGACCTTTCTCGAGGTGGTCGGGGTTGTGCGTGTCATGAATAGTGGGATGGAGAACTACTTTTCTAAACTGGGCATTTCGCACGCGCGATTTAAAGTCATGATCAACACTCTATTCTTTACCAAAAGCGGTGGCGTTTCCCCGGCTTTGTTAGCCGAAAGCGTCGGCGTCACCCGAGCGACTATCACAGGTCTTCTCGATAGCTTAGAGAACGATCAGCTGATCGAGAGACAGCCCGACCCCAACGATCGACGAGGTTTGCTTATCAAACTTACGGCGGCGGGTGAAGCGAAGCTCGACAGTATGCTTCCGGCCCACTACGAACGGATCGGAAGAGCCATGAGTAAGCTGACATCCACCGAGCAAAATGAGCTGACGAGCCTGATCCGAAAATTCGGCCAGGGACTCGACGCGCTCGAATACTGTGCATCCAACGAAACCGACAAAAACGAAGATGATTCAGGAGCTTCTAAGAAATGAAAAAGGCACAAAAAGTAGCAATTGGTCTGGCAGTGGTCATCGGTGTTGCTATCCTTACGATGTACATCACTGGCCGAGGCAAAGAGACGACCGATGATGCTCAGGTTGAAGCGCATATCGTCAACGTATCGGCGCGCATTCCCGGGCAGGTTCTTAAACTTCTCGTCAAAGATAACCAGCAGGTCAAGGCCGGTGATCCGATTCTAGAACTCGACAAGCAGGAACTCGAAGCTCGCCTTAGCGCAGCCGAAGCCGATCTTAGCGCGGCGCGTTCGGGCGTGGAAGCGGGTGAGTCAGATGTTTCTGCGGCGCTTTCCCGCCTAAAACTCTCCGAAATCGAACTCGGCCGTGCACGTAAACTCAACAAAGAAGGCGTCGTTGCCAAAGCGGATCTCGATGCGGCTTCGAACGCTTATGATCAGGCTAAAGCCGCTTACGACACCTCAGTTGCCCGTTTGGGTTCCACCAAAAAAGGTGGATCGCTCGGTGCGGCTGTCGCCAAAGTTCAGCAGGCTGAGTCGACTCTAGCGCTCGCCAAATTATATTTGTCGTATTCGACTCTCACCGCTCCGATCGATGGTGTGGTTTCCCGCCGAAGTGTAGAACTCGGACAAATGGTTAACCCCATGTCGCCACTTCTCGCGCTCGTCGATTTGAACGATGTGTGGATCACCGTAACGGTCTACACCAAATAAGTTTTAGGAACATGATATGGAGCAAACGCTCATCCGAGGACCCAAGGTAGGAATCACGATCGCAGCGATGGCTGCGGCGTTGATGGCTATCCTTGATATTTCGATTGTTAACGTGGCTTTGACAGATATCCGGGCCAGTTTCGGTACTCCGATCGATCAGATCGCCTGGGTTTCGACTGGCTATATGATGGCGAACGTTGTGGTCATTCCCCTCACGGGTTGGTTTCAACGACGCTTTGGTTTTAAAAAATATTTCACCTTTTCCATTATTCTTTTCATCATTGCCTCCGCACTCTGTGGGATGGCGTGGAACCTTCCTTCGCTCGTCGCTTTCCGTATCCTTCAGGGTATGGGTGGTGGTGCGATCATCCCCACTTCCCAGTCGATTCTATTCGCCCGCTATCCCCAGAAAGAACACGGCATGGCCGGCGCTCTCTTTGGTCTCGGTGCGGTGACGGGTCCCTTGCTCGGTCCAACCATCGGCGGCTATCTCATCGACATCGCGAGCTGGCACTGGATCTTCCTTATCAACGTCCCAGTCGGTATCTTCGCTGCGGCGATGGCTTGGAAGTATATCGAAGAGCCTGAATTTGAAGCCTCCAGAGCGCCCGTCGACCGTTGGGGTCTTGGCCTCCTCGCTGTCGGTATGGGTGCACTCCAGTATGTGCTCGAAGAAGGCAACCGAGAGGACTGGTTCGCCAGCAATCTCATCCTTGGTCTTGCGTGTACGGCTGTCTTCGCCCTCGTCGTCTTCGTCTACCATCAGCTCGAGACGGAACATCCGATCGTCGATCTCCGAGTCTTCAAGGACACGGCGTATTCAGCAGCGACCGGAATCAACTTTCTCGTCGGCATGGCGCTCTTCGGGGCCGCGTTTCTCTTCTCGCTCTACTGCGGCTCCGTCATGCATTACAAGGCGATTGATATCGGGATGCTCTTTCTGAAAGGCTGTTGGATCCAGGTCCTTATCATGCCTTTCATCGGGAAATTCGCCGGTAAGTTTGACGGTCGCCTCATGATCGGCTTTGGGATGATGGTGCTGGTGGGATCGCTCTGGATGCACACGCAGTTCACCGCCTTGTACGATATGGGTTCGCTCATCGCTCCGCTCTTTGTTCGGTCCGTGGGACTCGCGTTTATTTTCGTTCCACTGAGTATCCTTGCTCTTTCCTCGCTTCCCGCCCGGCAGCGCGGTAACGGTGCAGGTCTCTTTAACCTGACTCGCGAACTCGGGGGCTCGATCGGCACAGCCTGGATGAGCAGTATGCTCAACCGTTCTCAGGCTCGGGCCACGTCCTACTACTCGGAGCACGTCACAGCCTTCAGTCCGGAGACCCAGGCCCGCTTGGCGAACATCAAGCGTACGAACGGCTGGCGTTTCTTCGACTCGGACCTTGCCGCTCTCGCGACGGTAAAAAATACAATCTCTCAACAGGCCCTGGTGAAGGCGTTCAACAACTGCTTTTGGTATGTGACCATAGTCTTTGCCCTAGGATTGATTTTCATATTCTTCCTTAAAAAACCCGATAAAGGTGGAGCTCCAATCCATGACGCACATTAATAAAAATAATAATTTTAAATTGGTTTCGGTCTCCCTCTCGTTATCCCTGACCTTGTGCCTCTGGGGCAGCTTGGGTCTCGCTCAGGAGAACGTCAAGATCGTTGCTCCCTCCACCGGCGGAGCGCTGACGCTCGATGAAGCCATGCGCCTCGCCTACGACCACAGCTTCAACCGCAAGGCGACCGAACAGGATCAGCTAGGATCTCAGGCCCGTCAGACCTCGCTGCGTGGCGGAATGGGTCCCAAAGTCAGTCTCGAGGCCGCACGTGGCTGGATCGATACCGACATCAATAAGCTTGCCGGCGTTACCCTCCCAACGGGTCAAAGATATCCCGATCAGATTAGTTCGGTCGGTGCGGTTGTCTCGCAGCCGATCACTCAGATCTTCGCTGCCAGAGAGCGCCTCGCCTCCGAACAGAAGGTCGAAGAGTCCACTAAGAGCCAACTCCTCGTCGACGGCAACGATGCCAAACTCCGTGGCGCTGAGGCCTATATTCAGGCCCTCAAAGCGGTTCGTTTCCTCGCCATCAACCGTGAAAGTCGGGATTTGATCGGCAAGCAGAAAAAGGATGCGGGATCCCTCCGCAGTTCGGGCAAGCTTTCGGAACTCGATTTTTCCCGTTTCGAACTCGCCGCGTCCGAAGCAGAATCGCTCGTAATCGATGCCGAAGCCCAGCTCAAAGTTGCCGGCGATAACCTTCGCGAAGCACTCGGACTCAGCCCTGATCAGGAATTGAATCTCTCCGAACTCGGCGACCTCTCCGTTCCCCAGGCAGCGCAGGTTCTCGAGCGTAACGAACTCCAGTCAGCAACCCGCCGGGTCGAAGCCCTTGAAAGCCAAGTCAAAGCCCAAAAGGTCGACTACTGGCCCCAGGTCAACGCCTTCGCTCGCTACAGCCGCGATTTCGCAGCGCACGACGTTAACGTCAACTTCCTTGGACTTGCCATCAATGTTCCAAAGGAAGACTTCCGTGACCAATTCAGCTACGGCTTTAACCTCCAGTGGGACATCTGGGATTGGGGTACCCGTTCCGGCCGCCAAGCCGAACTCGGCACTCTCGTCGCAAAGGCCCGCATCAATCACGATGCTCTGGCCTCGCGTCTTCGCGTTGAAACGTCTCAAGCCTCAGCCGAATGGGAACGCGCCAACCAGAATCTGAAAAACGCTCAGGTCGCCGACCATCTCAGTGCAAATATCCTCAAATCATTCGATCTCCGTTTCCGTAACGGCCTCGCAACGACGACGGATCTCCTGAGCATTCAGCGCGATCGCACTCGCGCCCAGGCAAATCTCGCAAACGCCACTTACGATCTTCATGGCGCCCTCCTCCGCAAAAAACGTGCAGAAGGCGGGGCTCTTTAAGAGTTGGTTTTAGAAGCATAGTTAGCCGATCCTCCATCCGGTGGGTCGGCTTTTTTTCTGCCGATCGCCACTTTCCCGGAAAAGCTAACGGAAGCTTTTTCAGCTATACCAACGACTCATAAAATCCTCCCCCAGACTCACCACAGCATGATAACGATTATGGGTCCGGCAACGCAGTCGCAGATTGTCCACACTATGCTCCCCACCAAAACAAACCATATCGATATGATCCAGCTCGATCATCATTGTTTCGCCACAAACCGACCCATCATCATGCTCAAACGTACATTCGCCTTTATCTCTTAACCACACTTGGTGCCTCATCGCTGCAGGGATTGCTCGACGGTGTTTCGTCGTGGACTCTCTTGCATGTTTCCTTGGTATTGCGAAGGCTGAGACCGCCTTTTCCTTAAGACCGAAATGGCTGAAATAATCGCCAAGGTCTCCCGGTCCAGACCCACCGCTCTCGGATGAATCACAGGATTGATCGAACTCATCCTCTCCAGGTTGAATCGATGATGGCGAAAATTCCTCTCCCTCTCCTTCTCCTTCGTTTGTTTTTCCTCTCCGCTTCTCCGCCCGAGCAGCCGCACGCTCTGCCTTCCTCATCGGATCGAGGCGATCCACAAGCAATTCCGTAGCCTTTACAACGGTCTCAGCAAGGCTAGGAACCTTGCCACCATGCGCAAGGATCTCTCGGGCCCGTTCAAAAACATCTCGTTCCGAATCTTTCAGACGAATCGTGATCTCTGTAACTCCTTCGTCCTCAAGCAAAGTTCCATCGTTCTTAACTCGCGACAGAAAGGATTCCATCTCACGTTTAGAGCGGCCGCACATATTTTCAAAAATGAGTTTGCTGTTAGCCTCCGTAATCTTGCCCCAGAGCATGGCCACGTGCGAGATCTCAGTTTCGCCTTGCTTAAAGCGCTCGAGGGTTTCAGGGAAACGCTTAAAAATTCGTGCCGCTCGCAGTCTCATCCAGTACATCGCTGGAGTTATTCCAACATAGACAGCCAGATCTTCCGAGCGCATTCGAAGAGCGATCGCAGCTTTGCGATTGTCGAGTTCTTGAATGATGAACACAGATTCCAAGGTTGCGCCGCGCTCCGCGAAATGAAGCAGTTTTGCCTTGTTTGCCAGCGCGTGCATCTCCAGGACGAATTCATCGTACATGTTCATCTCACTCGTTATGCGAAGCTCGACGATGAGCTTTTGCTAAATCGAGGTTCGTCTAAATTATGTTTTTGATCAACGGACATTTTGTGAAAATTCAAAAACTTTCTGCGAAATCATATTTCGATTCTAGGCTTTAATCTAAGGCCTAAAGTTGCATAGAAGATGAAAATAAATCGTTCTCGAAAAAAACATTTTGAAATACGAAACCAACTTTCCCGGAAAAGCTGCGAAGCACTACCCACCGACCGGGGAACTGCTGAGAAGAGTCAGAGCTTAGGTCCCTATCGGATACACCCAGGTCGTTTTATCAAACACATTCTCCAACTTTCCCGGAAAAGTGAAAGGCCGACGTAACGCCGGCCTCACGAATAAAATTTACGCATCGCGATCTATTTAATCTCGATCTACTGAATCCCAATCTACTTAATCCCAATCACCTGATGAATCACCGCCGTTCGATTCAAATCCCGAACCTCGATCGTCAAAGTCCTCTTCGCAGAATCAATATCCATCAGCCCATAGTTTAAACGATCCAAAATCGGCCCCACGCGCAAACTATTGTGGTTGCGCAAATCGTCTGGATTACGAAAGGCATGAGTCATCCCACTGGACGTCACCTCCCAAATCTCGCGGCCCGACTTCGTTTTGAGAAGGGTCAACTCCGCAAAATGTCGATCGCCACTGATGATGACAATGTTCTTCGATGGCGATCGATCGATCAAATCCAGGAGGCGAGTTCGCGACTCGGGAAAGTTCTGCCACTTCTCAAATTTCTGTTCGAAAGGAATCACCTGGATGCTCGAGACGACCAAGGTCACTCCCGCAAAATCCGCAGCCAACTCCCGCTCCAGCCAGGCCCATTGCGCCTTGCCCAACATGTCTCCAGCTTGGCCCAGACCGGCCTCAATGCGCTCCGCCCGCGTGTCGAGCAAAATAAATCGCACCGCCTCCGGACCCTCGCCGAAAACGTAGGACGTATAAATCCCAGCCTGTGCCCGCCGCGGGGAATCCGCTGGCTCGCCTACGAAATCAAGAAAAAGCTTTTGGCTCTCTTTCTTCTTAGGATAAGTCGAGGAACCGTTATTCTCACCATAATCATGGTCATCCCAAACGCCTATCGTCGGGGTCCGGGTTGCGAGAAATCGCCCGAATTCTGCTTGACCCATCTGCGAGGCGTAGACTTGCGAAAGTTTGCCCATATCACTCGTGTCGGCGTAGACCACATCTCCGGTCCAGAGAAAAAGATCTGCTTCATCGGCTATGATATTTTTCCAGAGAGGTTGGGGGAGATACTGCTTGTTGCATGAACCAAAAATGAAACGCTTTACCTTTCCGAGGCCGTCAGCGTTTTGCGTCAGGGGAGGAATCGCCACCGGAGCGAAGGGCCCTTCAGATCGGCTCGTCGTGCAAGAAACAAAGGCATAGGCAAAAGCACTGGCAAGGACGCCACGGCGGTCGAGAGGAACATTCGGGATCAAGATGAAATCCTTTCAGCTCATGGGATCGAGCAGGATCCCTCGTGTACAGCAATGAAATAAAGCCTGATTAAAGAGGAGAGTTTAACAGAGGAATTACCTAGAAACCTTTGTTTTTGCTAGAATACTCTGGTGGGTGCTGGGATTTATACAGGTTCGAATAGGGGATTATTTATGAGAGCGATATCCAAAGCGCATATCAAAGCTGCCTTTCTGCTGGCGATCATCACGGGTGCAGGCGCCTGTTCAACAACATCTGGCACTAACGGCGTTCCAGGCGTTGCTGGCGGCGGTGAGCGAAAGGAAATCGTTGGGCTCGAAGAGATGTCGCTCGAATACATCGAAACGCTCTGGGGCAAGGCGGATCAGAATCTTCCGGCCGGCGATGGCCGCACCGTTCGTTTCAAAGGCATCCGCACTGAGAACGAAGACCCGATTACTGAAAAGGTCGACGTGAAATACTGCGACGTTCGCCTGGATCTCGACAAGCGTCAACTGGTTCGTAAATGGCAATATGAAACCTGCCGTCCTAAGACTTGATCTTGTTCCTGTTTTTATTCAAATTTCATAAATGGACAATTGCGCCAGGGCAGTCGATTCTCGACGAAGTTATAAATTAAAACTCGTCGACCAATCGCTTTGTCTGTCTCAATCGTTTCCGGAGAAGGAACGATTGAGGCGCCTGTGCATGAAGGAATCTTTATGAAGAATAAAAGCCGATTTCTAGCGTCTTCCTTATCGTACCTCGCCCTTGTTTCATTCCTCGGCGCCTGCGGTACTGCTGATCAGGACAGTGCTTCAAAAATTACCAATGGCAAGGTCATACAAACTGCCGAATATCCTTCAGTCGTGCTCCTCTATGATTCCAAACTCGGCGCGATCTGCACCGGTACATTCATCAATGAAACAACCGTCATCTCCGCCGCTCACTGCACCGACAGCGGGAAAGTGGATACGATCGGCAACGTGACCGGAACGCTTTCTATCCTCAACATCACCAACGCCGCTGCTGGCGAAGCTGAGCTCGTCGCGACCTCAACATCGATGGTGAGAAATATCAAATGGGACAAAGCCGGCAAGAACGTAAATAAATACGA
>SEDW01001051.1 GCA_004193325.1 Pseudomonadota bacterium
TTTGTAATTGCACCGAATATATTCTATCGCAGCAAAAAGCACCCGATCGCGGATTACGATAAGCTCTTAAATCCTGCCGGACTGCCGGAACTTCTTAAGCAGGTCTTGGCCATGGCAGCCGATCTCACCCCAGAGAAATCGAAGGTCGATACAGAAGCATTGTTAAAATTTGCGGAAAGCCATGAAGCAAACGTTAAAAACGTAGGGGCGGTTGGCTATTGTATGGGCGGAGGGATTGCCATTCGCATGGCTGCTTTCTTCCCTCAGCAGATTAAAGCCGTTGCCACCTACCACGCAGGCCGGCTGGCCGGCGATGATCCCTCGAGCCCTCATCTTCTTGCGGACAAGATCAAAGCCAAACTTTACACGGCGCATGCAGATAACGATAAATCGATGCCTGCTGAGATGATTCAGCGCTTTGAAGAGGCGATGAAGAAAGCGGGAGTCAGTCTGAAATCGGAGCTTTATCAGGGTGCCGCTCATGGATTTACCATGAAAGACCTGCCGGCTTATAAGGCCGAAGCGGATGCGAGGCACTGGAAGAGTTTCTTTGAGCTGATGAAATCTACGCTGTAAGCTAAGGGCGAAGCCAAAGATTTGACTTCGCCGCTCCCTTATTTTCCTGTGAAGTTCGGCTTTCTTTTAGCAACGAATGCCGACGTTCCTTCTTTTTGATCTTCGGTCGTAAAGAGCTTACCGAATGATCCTACTTCCAAAGCCAGACCATCTTTGAGCAGACGATCGAAACCATCGTTGATAGCAGTCTTGGCAATCGAGACGGCTACAGGGCTACGGGTAGCGATGAGCGCCGCCATGGTTTCAGCTTCAGAGAGAAGCGTTTCCGGGCTACAGATCTTTGAAACGATACCGACTTCTTTAAGATCCTGAGCGCTGTAGAATCCACCGGTGAAGATCATTTCACGAGCCTTAAAGAGGCCAGCAGACCGCGCGAGGCGTTGGGTTCCACCAAAGGCAGGGAGAAGGCCAAGGCTAACCTCGGGGAGGCCGAATTTGGCTTTCTCAGAGGCTAGAACGATATCGCAGGATAGTGCGAGTTCCATACCGCCGCCGAGAGCAAAACCATTGATGGCAGCGATCGTTGGGCAGGAGATGCCTTCGATCCCGTTGAATGCATCCTGGCCACTTTTGGCAAACTGAGCAGCCTGCGATTCGGTCATCGATTCCATTTCTTTAATATCGGCTCCCGCTACGAAGGCCTTGTCACCCGCGCCGGTGATGATGATACAGCGAAGCGAGCTTTTTTTATGCTCAGCGGCAAATCGTGTCAGCTCACCGATCACCTGAGAGTTCAGGGCATTCATCGCCTGAGGGCGATTGATAGTGAGGTAACCGATCGTTCCTTTGACTTCAAAATTCAAGGTCTCGTAGGACATGGAGTAATCCTTTATTGAACTGGC
>SEDW01001052.1 GCA_004193325.1 Pseudomonadota bacterium
GCCTACATGATCGACACTCTCAAGTCGAAAGATGCGACGCGGGTGAAGGCCATGGTTGCGAGCTTTCGGGATAAGGGCGAAGTCTGGCAGGATCCTGACTACCTTCAGTATAGAAATGCCGCAGAGGATCGTTGGGAGGTCTATTTGAAGGCTCTGCATGCGAGCCTGAGTCCTGCGCAGTGGCTGCACCTGGAAGGTAAGCTCTCAGAGATGCGCCTCGAACTGGAACACATGATCGGGAAGAGCTGAGGGATCAGTTTTTCCACAGCGCTTTGAGAATGTTGTAGGCCGGGCGCGGATTGCGATCGATGTCGACCACGCCCCACCATTCTTCATTGAACGTGCCGTCGGGATAGGGGCCGCCGCCTGGCGCGATACCGCCGTTGTCATGGGTGGCCTGCGTACCCTTCTGGTCTTTCCACCATTCATCATTCCATTCGAATATTGTGCCGCCGAGAGCGGCCTTGTCGCTAGAGGTTGCCGAAAGATTCGCCATGATTTCTTTTGTCAAAGCTTCGGTGGCGATGCCTTGAGAATTCGTGTCTTCGCGGTTCGTCAAAGCGTTAAAGGCGTCGGCCCCGTATTCGCCGATGAACATAGGCTTAGTGCTAACGGCTTTCCATTTGCTGAAAGAGTCGTCAAAGCTCTTGCTCCGATAAATATTCAATCCCCAGATATCAAACATCGAGAATTCATCGACGATCGCCTTCGATGGTATCTCGCCCCAATTGGTCATCACCGGATGACTGCTGTCCGTCGCCTTGATGATTGTGCCAGCGTTCTTAACGAGCGGAGCCGTCTTCGCATAATCCCAGCCGCCGTAGAGAAGGTTATAGTTCCACTCATTGCCGACCTGCCACATGAGGGTGCTGCGGTGGTTTTTCAGGAGGTTGACGATGCGTTTCACTTCTTTATCGGTCGTCGTGTGAACGTTCATCACGGGGACGATCACGAAGAGACCATACTTGTTGAGTAGGGCAAGGACCTTGGCGTTTTCGATCACGCTGTAAGTCCTGATCGTATTGATGCCAGCTTCCTGCATCAGTTTAAAGTCCTGCTCGAGGGCCACGAGGTGCGCGGCGGTCGGATTGGAAAAGAGCGTGCCGGAGAGCTCGCCTGCGCCTTTGGGAACTGGATTGTAGCAGACGCCTTTGATGGTGAAGGCTTTGCCATCAACGAGCAATTGACGGCCACTGACTTTGATCGTGAGTTTCGCATTGGGATCGACCGGTACGACTACGGGTGGAACGACTACAGGCGGCAATACCAGCGGATCGATTACCGGAGGCAGAACGATTGGATCTGTGACCGGCGGCGTGACGACTATGGGATCGGTGCTTGGAATAGGATCTTCAACCGGATCTTCCGTAGGGAAGTCTAGGGGATCATCGTCTTCAGGAATAGGCGTAGGCTCTGCT
>SEDW01000167.1 GCA_004193325.1 Pseudomonadota bacterium
ATCAAGCTCGCCCAGCAATTCATCACGATCTTTCATGACGAAGCAGCGAAGCTTGCTCCGAACGAAAGAGTCAACTGCGCCGTGGGAATCGCAAGCGGCAATATCGAAGCCTTCTACCCGCACACCACTCCTAAAGAATACGATCTCTACGGTCGTCCCCTTATTCTTGCGACGCGTTATGAAAGCATTCGCAAAGAACTCTTTCATCACATCCCAAAGAGCAGCATCATCATCCTTCAGGAGTCGGTGCATACCCGTCTGCCTCCCCAGGCCCAGCATAACTTTCAGGGATTTGAACTTAAAAATTTCCGCATCCGTGATGACCACGATGCGAAAAAGCTCTTCTATCAGGTCTTTGATGACAAGGGTCATGCCTACGCCAAACCGCCAAGCATTCTCACTCATGCTGTGAGCTGAGAAGCCTAAATCCGCCGTTTTCTGCCTACGCAAATCATCTAAAATTCGCCGAGATATCTGAGAAACTCTGTCTTTTGAGAAGATAGGCAGAGATGCTTATGAATTTTTAAGAAAGAGGAAGTATTTAGCTTGCCAGAGTCGGCGTCAGTTGTTAGAAACCCGTGTTCAAGAGGCATGCAGTCTGTATAAGCTGATGATAAGGTTCAGCGTTTCTATCAAACACCATAAATGTTTGACTACAGGGGTATTATGAAGATTTCTCGCGGTATCATGGCTTTCTGCGTTCTTAGTCTTAGCTCCCACGCGTACTCGCTGACTTACGGTCAGGCGCAAAACGTTGTGAAGGAACTTCCTGCACAATACCTCAAAGGTGCTGATCACGGTAAAATCTGTGAAGTCCTTGGCGTCGAAGTGATGAAAGAACTTCATCCCAACGCTGAAGTCATGAATGGTGTTGTCTACAAAAAGAAAAAAATGATCGTCGGTGAACTCGATCTCGTTGTCGTCGAAGACAATGTCGTCACCGATGTGGTCGAAGTGAAATGCTGGAAGAACTACGGTTCGGCCTCGAAAAAAGCCGACGAGCAACTCGATCGTTTCGCCGACTATATCGGCCGCTGCGATGTGGATTTCTCGATCGAAGGCGCAGCTCTTCCTTGCGACATCTTCGGTAACAAAAATATTCGCTTGGGCAAAATGTCTTACAAAGACGCCACAAGCAAAGGCTTCAACTTTGATCTTTCATTCACCCGTAATGAAATCCTTCAGCTGATCAAAGACGTGAAGTCCGGCAACTAATTCCTTCTTATAAGAATCGACTCTTCGAAAGCCTTTCAGCTCTGCTGAGAGGCTTTTTTACGTCTGAATCCCAATAAGCCGAGCGGGAGGAGTAGGATCCAATAGCCCTGACCGCCTAATCCTGCAAGCGTTCCGCACGTGGTCAGATACTTTACGTCCTGGGACACGCCAGGTTCAGGATAAAGAAATGAGATGCCAGCCTTGTCGTCAAGACCAAGCTCCGCCGAGCTCGACATATTCGAATAGCTCATGATCGAATGATAGTTGGAATGTGGATGACCTAGCCCTACGCAGTGCCCGATCTCGTGGACGAGCGTGCGTAAAAGTTCCTGGGCATCGACCCCAGATGACGAAACGGAAATATCGCAGTCGTAGATGATCCGCCCACTTTTTTTGTTACCCGAAGGACTGTCGCCCTTGGCGGCAAAGACAGGCAGAGCAGCGGCAGCCACCGAGAACGAATCCTGAGATTCCACTACAATTGCATAAATCTCATCCTCATCGCTCTTGACGACTCCAGGATTCACAACGACTTCAAAGTTGAGGTAAGCGCTTTCCACGTTATTCCACTTGTTCACCGCTTCCTGCAAAAGGGCTTCCATCAACTCGTTGTCGCTCGACTCCGCGTAGGCCCCATCAAAGACTTCACTCTTTTTCGAGAGCGAGGGCGCATCACCATTCCACTGAAAAATAATATTCGGATGCTCAGGACTCACGGGCAAGTGAGGTTTGACAGCGGAGATATGGACGAATGCGAAGAGGGATTCGCTCGGAAGGATGAAGGCGAAAAGAAGAAGGATAAGAATGGAAGATTTAGATGTCATAGCTGACTCCGATACGAAGCGTATAGGGAAATTCCACCCCGGCTTCGGTGTAACCAATGATCTGCCGGTACTCGGCTTCGAGGCGATACTTCTTCCAAAAGGGTTCGGTCGCAAAGCCCAGCGATTGATAGAGACCAAGCCCCACCCCGTTGATACCGATTAAAAGTCCGCCGCCAAGTCCTAATGTCAGGCGATCTTTGGTAAAGCGTTGGCCATAGTAGACCCCCGGCACGACACTGATCATCCATTCCGAATTGGAGTCGGTCCGATAGGAGGCTTGCCAGTCGATGATGTTACCCGGAGGAATCGAAACAGGATTGGATCCGCCCTGCCCGAGACTCGGAGGCCCCAGGAGTGCTGAGATGTTGCCAGCTCTGGCGCTATTGGGATGGAAGAGGACGAGGACGAAGAAGAGGGCGAGGACAAAGATCTTCATAGATCGTAGCCGATCGCTGCCGTGAGGACAGACTTCCTTGCGGTGGTCATATAGAGGAAAGCGAGTCCGGCGGCAAAGATGTGGGAGTTCCATTCGAGACGGGCATTGAAGCCCTTGTACTCGACGACCTTCCAGCCAATGCCGAGGTTCACCCCGAAGTTCATGCTGTGTATGGATTCGTCCTTGCCCGTGGGGCTATCGTAGCCCGTGTACTCGTCCATGACGCTCAGCCCATAGCTGGTGTAGACCGATTTCCAGGGGAGGATTTCGTAAGGAAAGTTGAGGCTCAGGATCGAGGTCATTTCGGTGAAATATCCGAACTTACGTCCCGTGAACTCGAAGCGGACCGATTGCCTGGCGTCGTTTTCCAGACTCAGCTGAACACCAGGATGGAGAAGAAAATCGCCCTGCTCAAACCAGCTCTGCCCGGCGCGAACTTCCAAAGCCATGCAGGGCAAGCTCCAGAGACTGAATGCGGCGAGGGTGGATAGATAAATTGCCAGCTTGCCTGCGCGCGTGTCCCTCACGTCCACTCCTTAGGAATTTGATTGGGATCAGCTTAGACGCCTAAAGAGCGCAGGTCAACTTTTTGATTTGCTTCAGGAAAAACTATTTTTAACGAAAGGTCTCAAGTTATTTTGCATTTAAGTCGATAAAAGCGCCGCTTTGCTACCACTCGCTTACAAGCCTTGGAAATGGGTCCTACGGGAACTCTCTTGACAGCGACCAGCATGGCTTTCCATAATGGTGGAAACAATCAGCATCCTGAATGCGAAAGGACACGGCGTATGAAGACGCAAGAATGCCCGCGCTGTGCGAATGAGGCTCGACTGGCTAAACGTACGTTTAGCGATCAGGCTCTAGCCGCACTTGTTGTGTGGAACGATCTGCCCGAGAACCTGATCGACGAATCAATCTGCGAAGATTGTTATTCTGAACTTCGTGACATCCTGATCGAACGCATTGAAGAAGTGAAAGAAGTCGAGCCGCGCAAGTTCAATCGCGCGAGCTAACTGCCATGGGTCTGGCGAACTGACGAATGAGCAAGATAGCGATGACATCGTTAAAAGATTGGCCTATATCCATAGAGGATGCTCAGCCAGTCTCATGCTCTCGGGAAGGACGCCCTAAATGGACACATCTTCGTTGACTTGCCACTTCGCACCGGTTTTTACCAAAGCCCAGAAACAAAAGAGTCCACAATCTCCATCGCAGGCTGAGGGTTTTCCCGAGCTTCCTTCTGACTGGGTTGTAGAGTTTGAGACCATTCCCCTACCCAAAGCTCATCTCTTCGCGCACCTCTTCCGCTCGACGAAAGATCAAAACCAGGAAAAAGCCATCGTTCTCCTTCACGGTCAGGGGGAGCACAGCGGTCGCTATTTGCATTTGCCCCACTATCTCAAAGATGTGGTCGGGTCCATCTATGCGATCGATCATATCGGCCATGGCCAATCGTCCGGAGGGCGTGGGCATGTGGACGATTTCGACAATTATGCGGAACACGCGGTTATCGCCATCAAGCGCTATACGAATTATTTGAAGAATCGTTATGGGAAAGCTGAGATCCATCTCGTGGGTCACAGCATGGGCGGCCTTATCGCCTTGCGTGCCCTCCAGCTCCATCCCGAACTCGAACTTGCGTCCGTGACTGTTTCAGCGTCGATGATTGAACTCGCTTTTAAGGTGCCGAAGATCAAAGATCTTGCCTCTAAATTGCTGTTCAAGATTGCGCCCGCTCTCAGTATTCCTGGTGAGCCCTTGGGCGACCTCGTCTCGCGCGACCCGGCGGTCGTGAAGCATTATAAGAGTGATCCTTTGAATCACGGGCTGGCGTCCTCAGCCTTTTACCGCACCTATCTCCTCTCAAAGGAAAAGCTCAAGGCGGCGGCGAAGACCTTTAAACACCCTATCCTCTTTCTCCTCCCAACCGCTGACAAAATCATCGATCATCAGGCGACGCTCGATTTCTTTGAAACGGTGAAAGCTCCGGAGAAGAAAAAAATTATCTACCAGGGCCTCTATCACGAAGTGATGAATGAGCCCGAGAAAGAGCAAGTGATTGGCGAACTGAAAGATTGGATCGTGGCCCATAGCGCCAAGTGATTCCACTCTAGATTCATTCCTCGTGAAAGAGTATTTCCGCCCGAATCAGGCCAAAATACTCTTTTTTGGTCTCGGCCTGAAATTTTGCGAGCCTCGAAACCCGGGCAGGACTTAAATGCCGGTCTTAAGCCACGAGAACTTTGATTGAATTTAGAAAGGGATAAGGCTCGGCGGGAAAAGGGCGAAGAGTTGGATGTAACTTGAATGTAAGCCCTGCAATGAGGGCGAAGATAAAGATGAAGAGGAGGACGAGATATGACAAATCATATTCACGCTTTGCTCGCCGATGCACCGAAGGACGGTCCACCTCGCCGCTAGACCCGGGGGATTCCCGAGAACGCGAGGCACCATGTTAGATGGTAACGATTCATCCGAAGAGCGGATTCTTCATTAACTAAAATTTAGCCGTTTCTATCCCCTCAAGGTCGGACAGGTGCATATACCGGTCCGGCCCTACCTTTACCCAATCCTGGCTCTTTCCGGCAATTTCCAAACGATAATTTTTGAAATACATCCCGACGGGCGAGGCTTTGTTATGAGGCGCCTTGTAGATGGGCGCTTGAAAAGCTTTGACGCGCATCCAGGCGTTTTGCGCAACGGTCTCGCTTAAGACCCGTTTCACTTCTTTCTTTTCCTGCCACTTTTCATAGATTTTTACCGAGAACACTCCCGACACAAAACTCAAGAGCACGAGCGCAAGATTGGCAAAGCCATTGCCTTTGGAAGCTGGCCTTTGAAATTCCTGCCGATGCTGCGATGACATTGAGGGGCGGGACGGGCGTGGAGCCTGACGTTTGCTCATGCTTTTCCTCGAGGATAAAATCATATTTATCTTAGCGTGGATCGCATCTCATCGAGCGGGCAAACATTGCCGCCTCATCCTTCGTAAACGATAAGGCCTTTCTCAAAACCAAAATTGTTTAGGCTACCGCCGGAGTGAATCAACAGAGTCTCGCCCGGACTCTCGCCATGCGCGGCCCGATGCGCTTCGAAGGTGAGCATGAGCTTGGCCGTATAGATTGGATCAAGGAGAAGACCCTTCTCCTGATGCTCCTTTGCAATCTTCTGCCACACGGCCTTTGGAGTGGATCCGTAAGAGGCCCCAATGCTCGCTTTGTGGCATTCAAAAGGCGCTGCCCGCCAGTCGAGAGCAAGTTCATTCTTCGCTTCCTCCAGCCGAAGGGCGAGGCCTTGGCGGAAGTCGTCGTCCTTGCCGGCACAGAGGACGACATGGATCAGAGGAGGATTCTTCAGAATAGTCCCAAGAGCCAGGATGAGGGCTTGAGCTGTGAATCCTGAGCCCGAATCGACCCAGATCTCCCGAAAATCGAGGCCGAGAGCCAAAGACTGTTCTGTGAGATCCAAAGCCAGGGACATCGGCCCGGCCAGGGCTTTAGGGGAGACTCCGCCCTCAGGGAGGATCAAGGTCCGGCCTCGCCCCTCGGCGATTCGGTTGGCGAGGAAGGCTGCCGTGGGCCAGTCTTCCCGCGAAAGCCAATGCTGACTGTGAGCTGCGAAAGCATTCTGATAGAGAATATCCGCGCCAAAGTCTTGATAGGGAGTCGAACGGAGAAGAATGAGTTCGAGACTCCTCCCCTCCTCCTTGGCCATCTGCGAGAGCCCGAGGAGAAAGGCTGAGCGGGCGCTGCCCCAGCTCACTACGTGATCGGAGGCTTTCATGGCCTGGCTTAGGCCGGCGAATTTGCGGTATTTTGGGCCGGAGAGAGTGAAGCTCAGCTCGTCATCACGTTTAATCCAAAGCCCGGGCCGATCAAGCTTTTGCAGACGGCTTTCGGGCCAAAGCCCCTTTCTGCCAAGCATGAGAGGGCTGCCCTTGCAGCTTTCCCTGACCCAGCCAACGATGGATTTATGTTCGGTCTCACGCAAAATCACAGTCTGCCCCGCCTCAATATCAGCCCCTGTTCTTTCTTATCCCTCTGATAAGACTCGTCCTTTTTCACTCACAGAACAGTTCGTTCCTAGAGTGTTGCCATAGAGTGCAGAAAGATTAGGATGGCTTTAGGAAGTTGAATCTCAGGTCTCACTCACAAAGGAACGTCTTATGAAAATCTCCATCGCCCTAGCTGCTCTGATCGCTCTTTCGCCACTCGCTGCTCCTTCTGCATTCAGTGCAGTTTCAAGCGCACCCGAAGCAATCAGTGATGATATGGTCACAGCCTCATATGCCCTCGCGAACATCAGCGA
>SEDW01000168.1 GCA_004193325.1 Pseudomonadota bacterium
CTCGGTATTCCCATTCCAGGACTCGGTGTCACCATCACGGGCAAAATCGGTGGTGAAGTTGGCCTCCGTGCTGCTCCAGGTCTTCGTGGGGATGGCGCAATCGCTGCCAGCTTTGAGCCACACATAGCTCTCCATGGATCACTCGCAGGCGGACTTACCGCCCTCAAATTTGCTTCGGTTGAAGCTCGTGGGAGCGCAATGATCATGGACTTCCGAGTGAGCGGTAGCGCCAACCTCGGCTACTCCCCTTTCAATAACTTTATCTACGGTGACGCTGGATTTGATGGAGGCTCGATCAAGGCTCTCGACGGCAAGCTTGAACTCCTGGCCGTGGCGGACCTAGGCGGCGCTCTTCCAGAAGGCGTGGCCCCTGCCCTCTGGCAATTGCTCGGCAGTTCAATCGAACGTAAAGAATGGCAGCATACGCTTTGGGATCCGGCTCTTGTCTACTCGAGCAAAATCCCCAGCCGCGGTGCAAGCTTTATGAAATACCTGAAGACTCCGGCAAACTGTGTTGAGGCTTCTGCCAAAACCAAAGAAAACCTGACGAGCCGCATGGCGAAACTTGAAGGTCAGAAAGAGACCTTTGTCGATCAGGAAGCGATCGTTTTGGAGAGCAGCATCAAAGCCCTCACCAGTGTGATGACTCAGCTCGATGCCTTCTGCGCGAAGACTCCAGTTGCCGGCGAAGATGCTAACGTCTCGCGAGCCACACGCTTCTAAGACACAATGCAAAAAGCCGCTTTTCCACGAGGGAAAGCGGCTTTTTTGCGTTGAGGTCCAGACGATCACCAGGGATCGATCGTACCGTTGCCCCAGATCGAATCATTTTCATCGTCGACCTTCGGTGCCGTGACAACAGTCGCCGGCTCAGAATGGTCGGTACGTACGCCCGATGGAATCACGACTTCGTTCGGAAAACCAGTAGCGAGGTCTTTGCAATAGGTGGAAGCTTTGCCGATCACCTCATTCATACCGAGGATGTTGCTCGATACGATGATGGAAAGATATTCATCATCGGTCTGTTCCGCTTCGAGAGCAGCCAAGCGGCCTTTAAGATTTTCCTGAACAGCCGTGATCACGCCTCCACATGTGGCAGCCGTTGGAGCTTTGTAGAAGGTGATAAAGCTGTTGCCGAAACGTTTCAGCGTCGTGACATAAGCCGGTTCCGGATCCCAAAGTGTATGTTTCCAGGTGAGGCTGCTCGGTTTGATGCCGACCAGGCTCCATAGAAGGTTACTCACACCCGACGGAAGCGAAAGTGCGCCTCCGATGTCGGCAGCCGAAGCGTAGAGATCGATCTTGCCATCGAGAGCGCTGATGGTGGCGCCGTCCATTCCCATGTTTGCGTAAACAAAGTTAGAGCTTGGAATGACGCCGAGGGCTGCACCGCTGCTCAATTTGAGATCGAGGATTTCCACTGTGCCTTCTGCACTGGCCGAAAGAAACTTCAGAGCCTTCAGACTGATCGTCGCTGCGCCCTGGAGTTTGATACTCGGCTCAAAGCTTGCGCTGATTGCCTGGTCAGCGCGTAGTCCTGGTGCGGCTCTCATACCGAGCTCGCCGCCGAGAGTCGCGTTCACATTGACCCCGAGCATCGGTACGCCGTAGATGGTTTTGTCGTACTCAAGGTCACGTATAAAGGTCTTGTCGATGCCAACCTTAATCTCGCCGTTGTATTTATCATCGCCAAGGAAACGCACGTAGCCAGTCAACTTCATCGAGTTAAAATTAGCGCGGGCCTGCATGTCGATCAGAGCGCCATCGGTCAGTTGGCGACCGAAAATATAGCCATCGAGATAATAGTCCGAGGAGATATAGCGCGAACCTGTATCCGTGAGGCCGCCGTTGGCATCAACAGTGAGATTGGTTTCGACGCGGAATTTGTCTTTCTCGCCAAAGTAAAGATAGGCCTCACCGGGACCGACGTAAGGCAAAAGCTTTGCCAGCGCGGGTTGCACGGTTACGAGATGCGCAAAATTGAAAAGCTGGGACGCGCTTCGGAACGAACGCAGACTGCTTGCTTCGAGGGAATCGATCGCGAGCGGAGCGCTATGAGATAAGAGTGATGAGTCAGTCTGAGCTTTCCCGCATGACAGAGGCAGCAGCCCTGCGAGGACAAGCATAGTAGCTGTCAGATTGGTTTTCATGTCGGCTCCAATGGAATAAACGCCTCATGAGCAGCGCAAAGATGCGTCTGTCAGACGTTAAACGGGGTAGAACATCACAGTTTTCTACGCTGAATCCATTCATCGATCATTAGAATTTGCCGAGGGTTTAGAAATACGAAACCAGTTTCTGGCACAATTGAGCTGACTCACACGAAGAGAGCTGGCGGAAGAGCGGATCACCTGGAGATTTTAAGCAAAAAAAGACGAGGATTCCGGGACGCATCCCAAGATTCCTCGTCAACTATAAGAGGGGGTTTCTCTCGAGACTCGTCGCTAGATAAGTCTCGTTAAAGATGTTTTCAGTTAGCCTTGGCTTTCGGAGCGAGGCCCTCGTCTTTGAGGACTGGAGCGACTTCATCTTTATCCACTGAGGATTTGGAAGTCTTAATCTCTTGTTCCTCACCTTTTTCTACAGCTTCAGGCGCTGCCACTGGAGCATCAGCGGTCACTGTTTCAGCCTTGGGGCCGAGAGTGTTTTTCGCTTCGAGCCAGAGAGCTTTATCTGCCTGAGTCATGCAAGCGGTAAAGAGTGATGATGTTAGAACGACTAAGATGATGTTTTTCATGCTGTGCTCCTCACTTTGCATTCGTTACTGAATGTAAAGCATAGAGCGTGCCAGCATTTGGGGTTCTTGGGATTTCAGAGGCTTAAGGCAAAATGAATCGGGATTTTTCTGTCCAAGGTCTTGGCAGTGACTGTCAGCCTATACAAATACCTACCGGAAATCAGAAAGGAGGCATCCTCAAACGCAAAAAAGCCTCCGACCAGCGGAGGCTTCTCATGGGGAATGCTCAGGCTCCCCGAATCATGGCCTTATAATTATCGCGTCCCATGTAATCGATGCCGAGAGCCTGACAGACGACTCCGTACATGTCTCTCTCCCGCATGTGTTTCGTCTTATCGGGCTCACCTGTCTGGGCATTAAAGCCATGAGTCAGCCCCGTGGCCGCATCGATGCCGCCGTAGATTTTGTTGCCATTCAAGAGGGGCGAGATCATCACGGTGCCATTGTTCAAATGGTGACCGCTACCATTGCCACTGACTTTGTCGCGACCAAATTCGGTGGCGATGTAGATAACCGATCGATCCCACATCTTCCCCTTGGCTGGATCGCCGTCGACATCGGTGGCTTTCAGGAGTTCAATCAAACCGTCGATGCCTTTGAGGATATAACTCCACATCGTGTTCTGTGCACTCCGGTGATCGACGTGGCTCCAATCGAAGGCGATCGGTGCATTGGGCGTGCTCTTATCAGCGATCAAAGGATTCTGACTTGGAGCGATTGTCGCCGAATTCGAAAGACCATTTTTACAGGCGAGAAATGCCAGAGCAAGACGCGCTTCGTAAATGTCATTGCCCATGTTGGTGAATTTTTCGCGAACGAGGTTGATGTCTTTTGATACTTCGAAACCGTACTTCGCGAGATCGTTCTTGGCCGGATCGAGCAGCATAAGTTTGGTTACCGTATCGCCCTTTTCAAGTGTATCGATGACGGCTTCACGGTTTTTCATGTAGGAATCGAGAATGCGCGAATCTTTGAACTGACCATGAAATCGAGAGACGAGCTCCAGTTGATTCCTCAGTTCACGACCTGTTTTAATCTCAGCCGCGCCGGCAAGATCGGTAATACCCTTGTAACCGTGAGTTGCAAAGGCAAACATCAGAGGATCCGAAACGATCTGGGCACGAAACATATCGCCCACCGAGGTGTCGTCACCATTCTGAGCGTAACCCCCACCCGCGAGCATGAGATTGGCGAGAGGCAGATTCTTGCCATAAGCCATGGCCACGGCTTCAGGGAGCGTGCGCCCGCCATTGGCATTGTCACCAGACATCGCGCGCTTGGCGGCCACGATATGGTTAACGCTCGACACTTCGGACGTCATGACAATCGTATCAGCCATAAACTTTTTGAGGAAGGTTTCCTGCGCGTAGCCGTTGCCCATATCAATGGCGCCTTTGATACTGTTCTTAAGAACAGGAGCGGCATGAAAAGGCGAGTTCGGAATCGTCACGAGATTTTCGTAAGCGGCGGCACCAGTTCCCTGGGCCAGAAAACTATCGACGATGTTTGCCCCGCCGACCGCACAGATTGTGAAGACGAATTTCTTTTCCTTGAGACTGTCGGCTGGCGTCTGACTCAGGAGCCTAGCACCCGGATAAGTCAGGCCCAGGGTCGCAAGCCCGCCGAGAGCTGTAAGAGCATCGCGGCGATTGGTTTTATAAGCCATGGGATCCACTCCTCAGTAATCGATTAAAGCAGGATGTTCTCAGCACTCGTTCCGATCGCAAAACAAAGCATCAAAGCCAGTTTGTCCGCAGTCAGATTCTGTGCCCGGATTGCCTCCACGGCAGCAATCTCATTTGCCTCAGGATTTCGGGCGAGCAAACGGCGGTAGAGCTCAGTCGTCTGAGCTTCAAGCGCCTTGGCATCGGGAGCCGCTCCGCTTAGAGGAAAATGTTTAAACACAACGGCAGCTGCAGCAGCCTGCCGATCGAGTTCGAGTCTTTTCGAACAGGCGGTGAGAACGATACGGTCGACCGCTACTGCTGTGAGAGCGGTAGGAGTCTGCGCCCGTTCATACTGTCCAGATTCGTAGGGCTCGTTGCCGCCCAGAACAGTGAGGTGAACCTTATCAATGCACGACTCTTTACCGAGTTCGCTGCAAAAATCTTTCTTATCGAGCGCGAGGCCTTTCACCAGCCCGTTTTCAAAAGCGCGATAACGCTTCCAGACAAGGTCGGTCCCAGGTGCGGGAGTGGCCATGTCACCCGTTTCATTAGCAGCAGGAACTTTTACGGAATCGATTCCGCCGCCGCCTTTTTTCAGACCTGCCCACTTGGGCCGCTGACTACAGGCGATAAGGACAATGATCGTGCTCACGATCAGGGCGCAACTGGACTTCTTCATTTCTTGTGCCCTCCGAAAGCGGTCGTTTCAATCAGGCGATGCAGGAGCTTGTTCAAGGAATATTTATCGGCCGGCATACTCTTCCACATCTTTTCAAAATCAGCCTGTTCGTGAGGGAGAACATCGCGGCTCATGGCCTGACGGAACATGAGACGCACCATGTTCTGCTTAAAGAGATCGGAGTTTCGCGCCTTATCAGCCCAATCAATCAGATCCTTGGTTGGCTTGCCCATGATGAAGCCTTGAGCTTCCCACGGCTGTCTGCTGCCGTTATAGGATCCGCTGGAGTTCAAAAGAATTTCGACGACACTCGTCTCGATGCCATTGTAAGTGGAGAAGGCGTAAGACAGGGGATCCAGTGTGGAGTGACAGACAGCACAGGCCGCCTGTTTCACGTTCTTGTTATCGACATCGCGAGGCTCGCTCGCGATCGGACTCAGGCCTTCCCCTTTGGCGATATCCACTCCCAGGTATTCACGGTAGGCCTGCGAAGCTGTGTTTCGCGGCAATGCTGCAAACATTGTATAGAAGGTGAGAAACCATTGGGTGGTGATCATACCCGCGCGGCGGTCGGGCTGCAGAGGCTGTCCACCGGCAATGACGATACGCTGGCCGAGAATCTGAGGCAGTTCCTCGCGGGCCTGCTTGCCTTCCACTCTCTTACCCGATTCATCAACATGATATTGCGCCGAGAGGAGTTCCCGCACATCACGATCGTCGCTCATGATGTAGGCGAAGAGGCGATAGTCCCAGCGAAAGTCAGAGATCACGACGTTTCCTCCGAAACCGACTGCACCGAGAGGTTGGATTTTTTTGTCCGCAAGGCGATAGAGCGCCTCTTTCTTCCAGTACTCGCTGCCGAGACAGGTTGTGAGTTCACTGTGAAGCAAGGCTTTCTTATCGTCTGCAGCCTCGAGCTTTTGCATCAGTTCGAAGGTCACAGACTCGCCACAATAAAGCGCTTTAAGTCGCTTCAAGGCAACGGCTGGATCATAGACGAGCGAGATGGTTCCGGCAGGTTTGATGTCGGGATTGCCGGGAGCACCCTTTTGATTTAATTCATCGATGTTCGAGACACCATCGCCGTCGGAGTCTTCCGCTTCAATCGATTCGATGGAAGCCAGGACCGCAGTTACGAGCGGACCACCGAGGTGGTTCCTCACGTCTTCCCCGAATGCGTTCAGAGTTGGGGGACTCGAGTGACAGGTTTTACAGGCATTGACCGGCGCGTCGCAGTAAGTTGAGTCAGGATATTTTTTACAAAGCTCCACACCGGCCGCTGCCGAAGCAAAGACTTTCGATCCATGGCTGACGATGAGAATCAGGGCTAATATCGCGATTCGCATGCAAACCCTCAAATGATCGTATTCATGCGATTTCTCCATCGGTAAGAATTGTGCAAAGCTTGAATGAAGATTGAAAGAATCTTAGAATCCAGAGGGTTAAAATCTTTATTAAAGCTCCCTAATCAAAAACCTCGTTTTTTTAGGCCTTTTCGGGCTCTTTCATGGGCCGGTGATTGTCTTCTGATAGTCATGAACCAATTCCCTGGAGCCAGACTGTCGAGCGAAATGAGATCCCTTATGTAGTTAACCAGCGAAAATGTCCCGCTAATTGATCAGGGACTTTGTCCCCGATCATTTCGGCAGGTAATAGATAAAAAATTAGGCTGGCCGTTTAATAGGCCTGTTGCCAAGC
>SEDW01001053.1 GCA_004193325.1 Pseudomonadota bacterium
GCGTGGGCATCGGCATTGGTCACCTGGTAGATCGAACTCGAGCCGAGCTGGGTCGCCCCCTGATAACCGATCACGATTCGCGAGGGTGTTCCTGCGAGGCGAAGTAGACTCGAAAAACTTGCTGCGAAATGTTCACAAAAACCCTTTTTGGTTTCGAAGAGGAACTCATCGAGTTGATCCTCCTTCTCAAGCTTGCCTGGCTGAAGAGTATATTGAAAATCCTTATACATGTTCATCAGGTAGCGAACCTGCTCGCGGGGAGTTTTCGCCTTGAGTAAATCGACTATCTGCTGAACGCGAGGTGACGTCTCAAAATCTGGAAGCTCCATGTCGGGAGGCGTCAGCTGGCGAAAGTTGCTGGATGGAACAGAGCCGATGAGGAGATAGCGGCTACTGCTGCGGTAGACATTTTTTTCGGCTTGAAAGGTGAGTTGTGACTCTTCCCTTGATTGAAAAAGACTCGTCGGATGCTCGAGAACAGGCAGCATGCCGTTCATCTGATAATCGAGCATCAGTTCATAAGCAATCGACTCGGTGGGTTCGATGATTTTAACGGGTTTGCTCAGGTAGACCCGGCCCTGACTCCAGCGCATGCCGCGGGATTGCTCGAGGACCTCAGCTCGCCAGTAGAGTTGGGCGGGAATCGGAGGATCTTCTTTGAAGCGCACCCGGAAGGCGAGACGATCGGAAAGGGCGAGGCTTGCAAGCTGACCTGGCTCGAGATCGCCGGACATGCCGCTCATACCTTGAGCTTGATTATTGTTGTTACGAATTTCCGGAAAGAAGTAGTAAACGGGGATCAACAGGAGGGTCAGCGGAATAGCGAGCTTGATAAAGCTTCGGCCAAAGTTTATGAGCGAAAAGAGCGACTGGGCCTGCACGTGATGAAGGACGAGACTGATGCAGACGAGTGCACTCAGAATAAAATAGAACCAGAGGGGATAAGTTTCTTTTGGAATGACCAGGACCGAGACTAAAAGGGCGAAGAGTCCCACGTGAAAGCGCATGATGCGATGACGATGAGGCGGCGAGAGCACACTGAAGAGGGTCGCAAGGACGAGCGCTCCGGTGAGCGTGTTCTTGTGCATGATCTTCGGGCTATCGAAGACGAGCAGGCTCCAGAGCAACACCATCATGGTGTAGAGCAGCGCCGGCGGCAGCTTTAAGCTTCGCCAAAACTTCAGACAGATCCCTGCAATCGAGAAAAGGATCAACCACATCGGCAGTGCCTGAGTCAGGCAAGCGATCAAACAGGAAAAGGCAAAGAGGCCGAGTGGCCGTAATTCTCCCATCATGCCTCCTTGAAAAGGGCAAGGGCGCGGAGAGCGGCGTGATCATGGGCTTCGCCAAAGCCTTTCGAGACTTCGTCCGAGGGAAGATGAAGACTGAAGGGCCTCTGTAAATTGCTCATCTG
>SEDW01001054.1 GCA_004193325.1 Pseudomonadota bacterium
GGGCTCGATGGTTGGATCTGGCTCGAGGAAGAAGGTCCTTCCGTCTTCTGTGACCGTCTCGCTCGTCGTGAAGATCCGATGCTGGCAACCCTTCTCATCTAAAAGATTGTACAAAAAAAAGGCCGTTTTCCTCGTGGAAAACGGCCTTTTTGTACTGATGTAGAATTAGCGCAGAGTACCAATCAACGAGAGAATGATGCTCAGGATGAAAATGGTGCGAAGCGTGTGTTTCTCGCTTTTGAGAGAGTGCGAGTAGCTGTCTGGCCATTCGATTTCTTCAAGTTTAGGCAATTTTGCAGGAATCCAGCGGGGCGTTGTGCGCAGAAATTCTGCGTACTCTTCGCCGAAACGCTCGAGGAGAAGATCTTCTTCAAAGCGAACGATGAAGTAGTACTGCACACAAAAGAGCACGACAGTTGCCACGAAGATCCACACATTCGCGCCGAGTAGCGCGATGCCTGCAGTGATACCGAAGTTACCGACATAAAGCGGGTTACGCACGTAGGCGAATGGCCCCGATGTAATAAGTTTTTGACCTGTGGAATGGCTACGAGTACGAGATACGGTTCCGATAAACGCTACACTGTAGATACGGAAGAGTTCACCGAACGCGATAAGAATCAGGCCAAGCGTTGCAGTCAAAGCCGTAGCTTTACAGAAGACCAGAAGAAGCAGGATCAAAGGTATCGGAGTGTAATCGCGCGCCTTGAAAAACCACTCACCGGTTTTGACTGTCAGGCTTTTCTCAACAGCTACAGAACCCTCAACCATCACGTGTGTCTCCTCGTTATCGAAATCGTCCCATCCCTAGGCCGAATCTTGAAAATTTTGGGTATACTGACTCATTGGCAGCATAGTCTTATAAGGTCTAGATACTTAGCTCAGTCTCTACCGTTTGGCGATCAGGAAGTTTCGATTCCTGTCATTCCGCCGGGCAAGGTCTGACGGATCTTTTCGAGAATTTCCGTGTTCCCGCCATTCCAGACATCCAGTCCCATGACAGGAGGCAGGATGCGGACGATCGTCAGGTTATGCGCCTGGCCGAAGGTCTTTCTGAATAAATCCTCAAAACATTCTCTAGCTGCTTTCCCTTGAGAAAACAAATAGATACTGTCTTCTTGATCCTTCCAGTAAGCATCGATGTAGCTCAAAGTCGGGAGGCTCATGCGAAGCAGCTCTTCTTTGACCTCATCGACGATCTGCTTTTTCATGACTCGCTCTTCGGCCTTGCGATCTTCTTCCTCGGCTTTGGTTTCGAGCCAGCGTTTCTTCGAGACGATATTTAGCAGCTGAGTTGGCACGCTGCGTTTTTCCACACGGATCCTAAGGAGGATGCCGTCTTCAAAGAGGCAGTCAGATAGGGTCCAGGAGTCTTCGATGACGCCGCGGTCCTCGAGTTCCGGATTCTC
>SEDW01000169.1 GCA_004193325.1 Pseudomonadota bacterium
ATATGAAAGCCATTTCTTATGGAATGAGCGAAGCATGTACTTGTGGCGGTAATGACGAAAGAAAATCGATCGTCTCGTTTGCAAGCCTCAAACACATGACAGAAATTTTGAATAAATAAATCTGCCCGGCGGCTCTGAACTCGTTGCTGGCAGCGCACTCCAGCAAGAGCTTAGAGTCCTCAGGATTTGACTGCAATTGCCTGATTCCTCTGGTCTTTCCCCATTGAGCTGCCGAATCATCAGTCGCGAATCTTAGATTATCTCATCAAAAACGAGTAGAGCCCGGGCCAGCCGTCTCCTTCAGGCTTCAGTACCTCGTCCTTTTTCCATGCGAATTATTGAAATGAATCCTTGTTTTATGCCGACTCTGCTGCTAATTTCTATCGATCCCCTAAAAGATGAAACCCAGTCTATTTTCGGAGCCAAATGAAAATTATCGTTTGTGGTTCACAGAACTATCAGAATCAAAGTCTTCTCTCTAACGCCCTTCGCGAATACACCCGTCGCCACAAGGTATCCACCATCGTCATCGGCACTGAGCCAGGCGCTGAGACCATGACAGCGGAATGGGCGATGGCCAACAACGTTCGTCTTTCGATCATGCCTACCGATCGCAAATTTCCTCGCGAGACGGCCGTTATCGAACGCAACAAACGTCTGATCGAAACCCACGCGGATGCGAAGGCTGTCCTTCACTTCGTCGGTAGCGAATTCTCCGAAGATCTCTGTTTGCGCGCCTTGGGCAGCAACATGATCGTCGACGATGTCGTCGGACCGAACTAAGCCCTTGGCCTGGTTTGAAACGAGATAAAAGCTTTTATATAAAAGTTGTGTGGACCGGCCAAAGCCTGTCCACTCGTTTTTTTTTCCCTTCTATAATTCATTTATCCGGCAATCCCATTGCGACCCCATCCCCGTCTTATAGAAAGCAAATGTTAATCATGACAAAGACAGTTACCCCTGTAACGACGAAAGCCCTGATACTGTCGGGCCATAAAGAAGTGATCACATCTGTACGAAACTCTCTGAAAAGCTTCGAGTACGGAGAGATCGACTTTTTAGAGAACGGTATCGAAGCTCTGAAGAAGATGAATACATCCTCTTACGATCTGGTGATCTGCCACAGCAAAATCAAATTCATCTCGGGCTGGAATCTCATCAAAGAGATGAAAACCTCCGAAAAAATCCCGAATATGCCTGTCGTTCTCATGGGTGACCAACCTGCGCCTGCGACCGAAGATGAATTAAAGGCCTACGGTCTCATCAAGTATCTGAAGATGCCGGCAAGCGAGTCGGATCTATCCTTTCTCATCAATTCGACTCTTCAGCTCTTTAAGACCTCGGGAACGATTGAGAACAAATACACCAAAGCCAAAGCCGCTCTCATCTCGCAGAATGCGGGGCAGGCGGTGGAACTCTATTCTGAACTCCACGGTCTGACCAAAAAAAGCGTCAGAAGCTCAATGGGTCTCGCGGAAGCCTACACTCAAAACGGTGAGAGCGAAAAAGCTGAAAACATCATTCTTGAGACGTTAAAGAATGACTCTCAGAATGCGACTGCTGTCCTTCTCCAGATCAAAATCTTTCTCAAGCGTCAGCAGCTCGCGGAAGCTCAGAATGCAGGACTTCAGCTCCTCAATCCTTTGAGCGATTCGCCTTTCTACCACGTTCGCGTCCTGAGTATTTACAATGAGCTGAAACTTCTCGAAGCTGCCGAACATGTCTGCCGCGATGCGATTCAAAAAGAGTTCAAGCTTCCGGAGTTCTGGAACAGCATCTGCCGAATGTACTTCCAAAAAGGCCGTTATGAGGAATGTCTTGAGATGATTGATGCTTCGGTTCAGCAGTTTGGCCCTAACGTCGACATCCTAAACATCAAAGGCGCCTGCATGCGAAAGCTCAATCGGCTTGATGATGCGCTGGAAGCCTATGGCGATGGAATCGTACGAGGCTCCCGCAATCGCTCTCGTAGCTGTGGTGAGTGAAGAGGAAACCCTTCACAAACTGAGCCGCCTCGAGAGTGAGGGATTTCTTGCCTTGACCCGACTCGATCACTCCGCCGAGCCCGATATTCTATCCCCGGGACTCATTCTCTTTGAAATTCGTCTGATGGAAGCCTTTGAAGATCTCAACCTGCTCCGCACCTGGCGGCAAAAAAGGCCTCTGCAGCCTATCCTTGCTATTTGCTCAAACGATGACGAAGACTTCATTCTCGAAGCCTTTAAATCCGGGGCCACGAATTATCTCCTCTCGTCGGTGAGTCCGGAAATTCTTTCTGAGCATCTCAAAAATCTTTATAAGCTCTCCGAGGCCCCACGCCTCGTTGAGATTCAAAACAACGCGATGCTGAGATCGATGGATGCCGAGCGACTGGCCACCGAGGCGAAGATTCGCGCCGAGGCCGATCGAAAGCTCGCGGTCGCAGAGGCCGAGGCCAATCAGAGAACGCGCGATATCATGGATAACCTTCACGAAGGATTTTTCATGATCGAGAGCAATCTTTCAGTCTCGGATACGACCTCCCGCTCCTGCCTTGATATCTTTCGCCAGCCGATAGCGGGAGCCGAGATCGGCAACGCGCTGGGCCTTGCGAGCGGTCAGGAAGATTTTTTAAGAAATGCGGTCGAGCAGCTCTTCGAAGATTTCATGCCCCTTGAAGTCAACCTCAGCCTTTTGCCCAAAAAGCTTCTTACCCTCGACAATCGTATCCTTGGCTTTACCTACACCCCGATTCTGGCCAGCAACAAGTCGCCGGAAAAGCTGATCGTCGAAGCGGTGGATCTCACCCAATCGATTCGTCTGCAGGAAGCCTTTGAGAAGACCCAGCGACTGAACGAAGCGCTGCTCCGCATCCTCAGTGACAAGGAGCCGTTTCGGGATTTTCTGAGGGATAGCAAAAAGGAACTGGAAACCCTCGCTTCGGACTGCGAGGAAACGCTCGCCAAAAGATTGCTTCACACTCTCAAGGGCAATAGCGCGGTTATGGGGCTCGAAGCGGTGGCCCAGCGGGTTCATACGATCGAAAGCGAATTTGAGACGATCTCCCCAGGCGCTCAGGCAAGTTTTCTGGCGATCTCGGCTCAGGAAATCGAGGATGAGTTTCAGAAGTTTCTCTCTAAGCATGGCGAGATTCTTCAGATCTCCTGGACCGAGAATAAGACGTCCTACTCTTTGTCCGAGGCCGAACTCAAATTCCTCCGCTTTTACCTGAAGCATGAAAATGAGACGCATCGGGAGATGGCGGAAAAGATTCTTAAGCGTTTGAGCTACCGCAGCATCAAGTCCATTCTCGTCGGCTTCGACATGATGGCCTCGCGACTGGCCGAGCAGCTAGGCAAGGAGCTGCGCTTTAAACTCATCGGCGGCCAGCAGAAACTCGATCCCTTGGTCTATAGCCCACTGCTCAAGTCGCTGGTGCACAGTCTCAGAAATGCAATCGATCACGGCATCGAAAATCCTGAGAAGCGGGAAGCCCTAGGTAAAAATCCTGAGGGCTATGTTCAATTCAAGTTTGAACGAACTGCTGAGCAAATGATCCGCATCTCCATTCAGGATGATGGAGCGGGTATCAAGATCGGCCGGATCAAAGCCAAGGCCATTGAGAAGGGGCTCATCAGCTCAAGCGAGGCCGAGAGCCTGACGAGGGAGGCCGCCATGCTCCTCATCTTCCGAGATGGTCTCTCAACCGCTGACGAGCTCACGGAGACCTCGGGCCGAGGCGTGGGCATGGCTTGTATCCGCGAAGAGGTCGAAGCTCTCCAGGGCACGATCGAGATCAAATCGAAGGAAGGCGTCGGCACCCTCACCGTCATCACTGTGCCCGACCTTTCGCCGCCTTAAACTCCAAAAAGAAAAAAGCGACGCCCTCGGCTGAGGGGGTCGCTTTTTTTTGCCCGAAATCAAATCTTAGCGGCGGTTTCCAAAGAGGCGCATGGCGCTCAGGAAGAGGCCGATAAAGTTCATAAACATATTGAGAGCACCCGCATTCACATACCATTCAACCATCGCATCGCTCGGCTGGGATTCGGCGAGTCCATAGGCAACCTTCTTCAATCGCTGCGCTTCATATGCGGTCAGACCAGCGAAAAGCAAACAGCCCACGATACCCTGGATCTTGATCGTAGTCGCCATGAGGGCAGCCGAGGGAGCAAAAAAGCTCACAGCCCATACACCGAGAGAGTAAACCATCAACATCGTCAAACCCATGATACAAAAGGTTCCGACTGGTCCAAGGTCACGTTTGGTGAGCTTGCCGAAGGCAACCAGAGCACCAAAGCCCGCGCCTGAGGCAAGGCCAATCGTAAAGATAGAATCGAGGGTATAGATGAGGCCGACCATTCCGAGGGTGAGGCCAGTGATCGCGGCATAAAGAGCAAAGAGCAGTTGAGCCGTGCTCGATTTCATCTTAAAGACCGAGGCCTGAAATGCAACTACGGTGAGGAGCTGGGTGCCGAAGATCGCGAGCGAGAAGCCGCGGCCCAGAGTCTCAATTCCCCACTGCAACATTCCGGAAGAAACAGAGAGATAACCGATCACTGCCGAAGCAAAGAGAGCGATAGTCATACGAACATAGACATCACTGATGAATTTGGTGGCACGTGCATCGACCTGATCGATCGAAACGCTTCGCATGTTCTGTTCCATGTAACTCATAATCTAGGGGATCCTTTTGTTTCTTGTCTGTATTAGGGCAGCAGCGCTTACGCCAAAGTATCTATGCTGACTCAGCCTTCAAGCTGCAAGTCTAAAGTCTAATCCAAACGAGATTGGAGAACGATAAAAACCCCTCCCCTCTCTCAAACTTTTAAATTTCGTCCATAATGTTCGCTGCATAGACAAAAAAGCCCTCTGCGGCTGCAGAGGGCTCTTTGTAGAATCGGAGTTGAGCTTAGCGATCGTTGTCGTTTGACGAGAACGCGTCGACTACGCTTTGGTATCCCTCTTTCACCTTGTCTTTGACAAGATCAGTGGCTTCCGAGATGCTGTCACCAAATTTAGAGCCAGCTTTTTTGCGGCCCGCAGTCGCTCCACGGCGTTTGCCAGTGGTTTTTTTAGTCGAAGCTTTTTTGGACTTCGCTTTGGATTTTTTTGCTGTGGTTTTTTTGGTTGTGGCTTTCTTGCCAGTCGCCTTTTTAACCTTGGTCAGCTTTTTCTTAGCGCCTTTGACTGCGCTTTTGACTTTTTTCTTAACGGTGGCTTTTTTTGCCGAAGCTTTCTTAGTACCGCTAGTCTTGGCTTTGCTGACTTTTTTCTTCTTAACGCCCGCTACTTTTTTAGCAGCAGACTTGGTTGTGGTCTTTTTCTTAGCAGCAGTTTTCTTCTTAGTCGCCTTCTTTGCCATGAGAGCTTCTCCAGTCAAGGTAGATGTTTGGCCAAAGCGCAAGCACGCGCCCCTATGCGTCATATGCTAATTTCGCGCGAGAAAGTGCAAGCAAAAAATAAGGCCCCTTTTCAGGAGCCATTGCTATCAAGTCTTTCCAAGTATTTTTTCAGAAACAAATTTTTAGTGAAAAAAGAACCTTAGCGAGATCACGACGAGAAATAATTTTCTCGAGATGAATTTTCATGAAGAGCAGGAAAGATCCGAACAGCCCGCTTTTTGTCTCGCCCACTCGGGACGTCGGCCTGAAAATTTATCGGTGAGAGGACGACTCTCATAGGGAGTCTTCAGCGCCTCCATCAATTCATTCATCACCGTGGAATCACCTTTGCCCAAGGCATCTATGGCTTCCTGCACAAGATAGTTCCTGAGGATGAAGTAGGGATTCACCCGGTTCATTCCCTCTTTCACTTCGGCGACTGGACGTCCCTCGGAGGCAATGCGCGCGCGATGGCGAAGGATCCAGGCCATGACCTGAGTCTCCCCTTCAGTCCCCGGTGAATAAAAGGCTTCTCTCATCTTGGGAGAAATCTCCTTGGACTCGAGAAACGCTTCCTCTGCAAGCGCCCGATAGAAAAGGGTCATATCGATCTCGGTGCTCCGCAGGGCCTGATCGAGATCACGGATAAGGACCTCATCCTCCTCACCCTTCCATGTGGCAAGGCCGAGCTTTTGAAGAGTCATCGTTCGATAGCCCTCGCCAAAGGTCTGACGAAAGACCTCGAAGCCCGCTTCGAGCAGCTCGGGATTTTCCATCAATGGCGCGAGAGCTTCGCCGAGGCGCGCCAGGTTCCAGAGCGCAACACTCGGTTGCTGGGAGAATCGGTAGCGCTTTTGCGAGGCATCCGTGGTGTTTGGAGTAAAACCTGGATCATAGACATCGAGCCAACCGTAAGGACCATAATCGATGGTCAGTCCAAGGATCGACATGTTGTCTGTATTCATCACCCCGTGCACAAATCCTACACGGAGCCAGTCGACCATGAGCCGAGCCGTACGCCGACAGATCTCGTGGAACCAGTCGCGATAGCCCTCGTCAGTTCCAGCTGCAAAGTCTGGATAATGCTCACGGATCACATAATCGGCGAGTGTCTTGAGATTATCGATTTCCCCCGATGCCGCGAGGATTTCAAAGCTGCCAAAGCGCACAAAGGATGGCGCAAGCCGACTCGTGATTGCACCCGGTTCCCATTCGGGATGGCCGTCATAGAACATATCCCGAAGCACAGGCTCGCCAGTGAGGGAGAGACTTAAAGCGCGCGTCGTGGGCACACCGAGATGAAACATGGCCTCGCTGCACAAAAATTCCCGAAGAGAGGAACGAAGCACCGCACGCCCATCAGCCCGGCGGGAATAAGGTGTTGGACCTGCCCCTTTGAGCTGAAGCTCCCAGAGTTCACCCTGAGCGTTACGAACTTCGCCAAGCGTGATCGCCCGACCATCGCCGAGCTGTCCGGCCCAATGACCAAACTGATGACCGCCATAACGCATCGCATAGGATTTCATTCCGGAGAGCTCACGGTTACCGACCAGAACTTCGGCTTGCCAACCCTTTTTGTCCACGGGGTTAGGCCAGCTTAACAATGCAGCGGCCTCATCGGACCAAAGCAGAATTTCAGGCTTCGGCACCGGGGTCGGCTTCACCAGTGAGTAAAAAACCTTGGGTGTTTGCCGAGCCATCTTCTCGCCGCTGAGTTCGCCTGGAAGCGCCGTAACGAATCTCTGTTCGAAAGGGGAAACATCAGCTTCATTATGTCTTTTTTCCATGGCAATCCTCACTCGTCCATCTCGATCCTAGGCGCAGCGACTATCGCATTCCAGGGACATTTTCGCTCGAAAAAAAAGAGACCTCCCAGTCACGCGGGAGGTCTCATGATTGATCAGGGATCAGCGGCAGCAGGTGTTGCTTGCCCAGTAAGCTTTGCCATCTTTATAGATGACCAGATTGGAATCATTCTGAAGAACGAGTTTGCCGCCAGCGAACTGCGCTCCGAAAGTGCCGGAAGACCAAAGCGCCTGGTTCGCCTGGTTGTAGATGACGAGGTTGCCATCGGCCTGCATGACAGCTTTCACGCCGCCTTTATTAAAAGTGCCGCTGGCCCAAATCGCCTGATTGTTACCCGTGTAAAGGGCGAGATTGCCATCGGCTTGAAACGTCAGCTTATGGCGTCCGTCGGGAGAAACGAGACTGTCGCCCCCACTCAGGGCGTCACCGGGAAGGAGAACATTTTTCTCACGGGCCACTCCGAGAGAAACGATCTTCGATACCGATGGGACACCAGCCGCGTTCAGAAGAAAGATGTGATAGTAGCCGGGAGGTGCAAGGTTCGCATTCGCCGGCATGCGGACGTCGACTGTGTTGCCTCGAACGACAAAGTTGAGGGGAATGAAACGCTGCTCCATATCGTTCGAATGAGTGACAGCACCGGTGCGTATCATGGCAGCCTTGGCCACAGTTCCCGCTCCGGTCCAGGAAATATTCGAGAGGTGGTTATAGTCCTCACGCGAAGTCGAGCGACCAATGGTCAGACGCGCTGCGGCGTTGCCGTTGGCATCGAAGAGATAAGGCGGCGAATAGATTTCGGCGTTTAGGTTGATCAGAGGACCAGGGGCACCGCCGCCGCCGATGAGAACAGTCGCATCAGGCAGAAGAAGGGAAGTCGAGTGATACATCCTTGCAATCGGCGTCGAGGCCAACGGCCGGAAGGTTTTGGTCGTGGGATTCCACATCTCGGCTGTGAGCGCTGTGTCCTGAAGTTGATTGTCGTAGGCACTGCCGCCGGTCATCAAAACTTCACCGTTTGGCAAAACGGTAGCACTCACCCAAATCCGATCGAAGGCCATCGGAGTCATCTGAGTGACGACGGGAGCTGCTCCGTTGATATCGACGTGAATCGCTCCATCGGAGGCGCGAGCGCCGAGGTTACCGGCACGACTGCCGCCGACCTGAATAATCACTTGGATTCTGCGCCGTTGATGATCTCAGCATTGGCAGCGCCCATGAGCGTTCGCCACTTGTTTGTGCCGACGTTATAGATTTCGGGAGCGGTGATCGCCACCCGATTGCCATCGATACCACCGTGAACCAGGATCTCTCCATTCGGTAAAGTGGTGGCCGTTTCATACCAGCGGCCATTCGCGAGATAGGGTCCCCGAACGAGAGTTTGATTGCCCTGGTTGAGCACCAGAGTGTCCTTGATACCAAGGTTATAGTTGCCCTGAGGTCGGCCGTCACCTCCCGGTATCAATACGTTTCCAGTCGCTGGAATCAGAAGAGGCGCTGAGCAGAAAATATCAGTTCCGATTTGGTTCGGCAGAAGCTGATGCGAGTTTGCTGCAGTGCCAGCGCCCGGAGTCCAGATGTCGTAATTGAACTGAGCTCCTTGCACACCTTGCGCGTTGCTGCCAAAGCTGAAAACTTTGCCGTTTGGCAGCAAAACGGAATGGATGGGAATGATAGGC